>JADFYY010000007.1 GCA_015232825.1 Magnetococcales bacterium | reverse complement strand
TATCGTTAGTCTCATCCGCAAAAATTCTTTTGCACATCAATACATCGCCCAACTCTCCTAGTGGCTTTCTTTCCCACTCCCCCCCTTCCCGAAACTCCGCAAACCGCAGCCGTGGCACCAAAGGGTGCTTCTCGTTCCCGCTCATGCCGTGCGCTCCTCTTCATACGCAGCCAGCCCCGCAATCTCCCGCCCCTGGGCCAGCTTGTGCAGCAAGGGCGCGAGTTCGTCCATGAGTTTCAGTTCGGCTTTGGTGCGCACTTTCCAGCCCAACTCCAGAGGAGCAAAGATCTCGGAGAGGCGTTCGCCGTCGAAGATGTGGCGGCGCAGCACCGTATCGACAAAGCCTTGCAGGGCTTGCGCCTCCAGCCCGTGGCGGGCGGCCAGATCGATGATGGCCTGCGTTTTTTTCTCTGCCTTGAAACGATCAAAACCTTCGCGAATGGCTTTTTCGTCCAGTGCCTGTCCTACTGGCAGGCTACGGATGTAGTCGGCGATGTCGTCGCGTTCGTCCAGAAATTTGGCATCCGACTGGATGAGGCCGATCAACTGATCACGGCTCATGGTGCGTCTGCCAGGCTGAGTCATCCGGGCGATGAGACCCATGATATAATCATAATCGATGACGGCACTGGCAAAAAGGACGAACTCGAAATCAAGCTGCTGCACTTCGGGGGCGGTGTTGCTCTTGTCCTGCTTTTTCTTAAGTTGACGGGCGGTTTCCAGGTACTGGGCACGGAAGCCTTGCAGGGTATCGGGCGGGACAATGGTGTCAATCTGTTTTTTCTGTTCCGCAGAAAGATCTGTGTACTGGTCGAGCTGGGTGGCCAGACGCTGCACCTCTTTGAACAGGTTGACAAACTGGCTGCGCGCCGCATCGCCCTTGAGGTTGGCCACTTCTTCAGGCTTGGCCTCCAGGCCCTGCGAGCGCAGGAAATCTTCCAGTTGCTGCGTGGCGGCCCCAAGCTTGTCGATGACCTTGGGGGCGGCGTCCACCAGCCAGATTTCGCGCGGGTTGTCGATCTTCTCGCCGGAGAACAGGGTAATGGCCTCTTCCACCGGCACTTGCTGCTGGCGAAAATCGAGGATGTTGCCATAGGGCTTGCTGTCGTTGAGTACGCGGTTGGTGCGCGAAAACGCTTGAATGAGTCCATGGTGCTTGAGGTTCTTATCAACATACAAGGTGTTGAGGTATTTGGAGTCAAAGCCGGTGAGCAGCATGTCCACGACTAGGGTCAGATCGATCTTCTGCGCGTGAGGCAGGTCGGCATTGGGGTATTGCTGGTCTTTGATGCGCTTTTGCACATCCTGGTAGTAGAGGTCGAAATCGGCCATGCGGTGGTTGGTGCCGTAGCGGGTGTTGTAATCAGCGATGATGCGGATGAGTGCGGCCTTTTTGCCCTCTGGATCTTGTTCGTTATCGCTTTTTTCCTGCGGCAGGTCTTCTTGAATCTGCGCCACGTCCTTGTTGCCTTCGGCGGGCGGTGAAAAGACGCAGGCGATGTGCAACGGTTTGAATTCCGGGTCTTCGGTCCGCCTGTCGGCCTGCATCCGTTGGAACGCATCAAAATAGGCGATGGCGTCGTTGATGCTGGCGGTGGCCAGTACGGCGTTGAATTTGCGGCCACTGGTGGCGGCGTCATGCTTGGCGAAGATGGTTTCAATCACCTTTTCCTTGGCCAGGGCTTCACTGGGTTTGGGCGGGTTGTTGCCCTCTGGCTTGTAGTAATCGATATGAAAGCGCAGGACGTTGCGGTCTTCGATAGCATGGGTGATGGTGTAGGCATGCAGTTGTTTCTGGAAGATCTCTTCCGTAGTCCTGAACGATCCCTGCTGGTCCTGGAATTGCTTATAGGAAGCGTTTTTCTCAAAAATGGGCGTGCCGGTAAAGCCGAACAACTGGGCGTTGGGAAAGAACTCCTTGATGGCCTTGTGGTTCTCACCAAACTGGGAGCGGTGGCATTCATCGAAAATGAAGACCATACGCTG
Organism: Magnetococcales bacterium; assembly: GCA_015232825.1. Classification (GTDB taxonomy): domain Bacteria; phylum Pseudomonadota; class Magnetococcia; order Magnetococcales; family Magnetaquicoccaceae; genus Magnetaquiglobus. The sequence continues at coordinate 37,215 of JADFYY010000007.1, read as the reverse complement.
GTCGCGCAGCGGCTTCAGACGCTCCACATAGTTGCGCCTGTTCGTGCCATCGAGTGCCAGACCTAGCTTCTGGATGGTGGTGACAATGACCTTGTCGGCATAGCCGTCCGAGAGCAACCGACGCACCAGGGCCTCGGTATTGGTATTCTCTTCGACGCAGCCTTCCTGGAAGCGATTGAACTCCTCACGGGTCTGGCGGTCGAGATCTTTACGGTCCACCACGAACAGGCATTTGTCGATGTCCGGGTTGTCCTTGAGCAGCGTGGAGGCCTTGAACGAGGTGAGCGTCTTGCCGCTGCCGGTGGTGTGCCAGATATAACCGTTGCCGCAGCGTTGATGGATGCAGTCTACGATGGCGCGCACGGCATAGATCTGATAGGGCCGCATCATCACCAGCTTTTGCTCGCTGGCCACCAGCACCATATAGCGGCTGACCATCTCGCCCAGGGTGCATTTGGTAAGGAACTTCTCGGCAAAGGCATCGAGATGGATGATCTTCTTGTTGTCTGGGTCCGCGAACTGGTAAACGGGCAAAAAACGCTCGTCGGCGTTGAAGTTGAAGTGTCGTGTGTTGTTGTTGGCGAAGTACCAAGTATCGGTGCGGTTGCTGACGATGAAGATCTGGATGAAGCACAGCAGCGTGTTGCCATAACCGTTGCCTGGATCGTTCTTGTAATCGACGATCTGCTGCATGGCGCGGCGTGGGCTGACAGAGAGAGTTTTCATCTCGATCTGCACCACTGGCACACCATTGATGAGCAGCATCATGTCGTAGCGGTGATGGCTGCTGTGGTTGTTGATGCGAAGCTGGTTGACCACCTCGAAGTCGTTCTTGCACCAATCCTTGATGTTGACGAGCGTATAATTGAGCGGGGTGCCATCATCCCGTTCAAAGGCGTTAATGCTGCGCAGCATCAGAGCGGCATTGAAAACATCGGTCGTGGTGACGCTATCCAAGAGGCGCGTGAATTCGCCTTCGGTGAGCTTGACCCGGTTGAGGGCCTCGAACTTGACGCGGAAGTTGGCCTCCAGCGCGGCGCGGTCGCGGATGTCGGGGCGAACGGTGTATTTAAGCTCACCCAGCTTGCCGATGAGGTCTTGCTCGATTTGGTGTTCTGATGTCGCCATAAATCCAGTTCCAAGATGCCGAATTGAAAATTCTGTTTGATGATTGATTGAGAATGGTCAACCGGATCTGTTTAATGTTACCATACGATTTTTGCACATTCCATCCGGCAAACGAAGGGTTGACCACCATGAAAGCAAACTTTTTGACCGTAGCCGTAACCATACTGACCTTGGGAATTGGCGGGTGTTCCGGTAATTTATGGAACAGTCCAAACACTTTAGAAGACCAAAAATTTGCCAAATTTGGTCAAAAAAAGGCGCGTGAGGATGCCCTGGAAGGCCGGGACAACTCGTCTGCCGAATTGTTGGGACAAGAAAGTATCTTCGGTTTTGGTGGGGGCAGTGGCACCAAACAGACCCAAGAGCAGATCCGCCTGGAGAAACTCTTTGCTGGCACACTAGACGTCGTCATGGAATTGCCGATCCAGGTTTCCAATCGGGAAGGGGGCTTTGTCTCCACAGACTGGAAAACCGATCCCAATGACGCCACCTCCCGATATCGCCTGAACATCCGCCTTTCCGGTCAAGCTCCTTATGGGGATGTCAAGGTGGTGGTACTCAAGCAATCGCAACAACGGGATGGCAACTGGACCGATGCGCCGTCTGACGCAGAAACCGCCCGTCAAATCGAAAAGGCGATTCGCAAAAAGGCTCAGATCGCACGTCCTTAGAGAGAGCAGATTCTTGCGTGTTATTTGTTCAAGTTGCCCTGCCCATACCTAAACGCAGTTTGTTTACCTATGGTGTGCCAGACGGAATGACGGTTGCACCGGGCTTTCTGGTATTGGTTCCAGTGGCCCACAGCTATCGTACCGGGGTGGTGTGGGAAATCACCACTGAACCAACCTGGAAAGAGGGCAAAATCTTAGAGATTGCCGATACGCTGGGAGAGACCCCGTTGTTGGGAGCGGATCTGCTCTATCTGCTCGATTGGATGTCGCGTTATTATCTGCGCTCCATCGGCTCCGTGGCCACAGTGGTCTTGCCGGGACGGCTTGAATTCAAACGTAAACGTCGTGCAATCTGGCAAGAAGGCCAGGAGATCGGTTCACTGCCTGATCCCCTGATGCCGTTGGCCACCCGCATCCAAAGCAAACACAATGGACTCAGCGAAGAGACCCTAGCAGGAGATTTTGGCCGCAAAGGGTTGATCGCCAACTTAAATGCCTTGCAAAAACGTGGGTTGATCACCTTGGTGTCAACTTGGCACGCGCAAAACATTCAGACACCTCCTATCCCAGACCAAGAGATACGCCCTGCTCCTACCACCACTCCCATTCTGACTAGGGAACAGGAAAACTGTGTCCAGACCTTACGTCAGGCACTCGAAACTCGTCATTTCACCCCCTTTCTTCTGGAAGGGGTCACCGGCAGTGGCAAGACCGAGGTCTATTTGCAGGCCATTCAACGCTGTCTGGAACTGGGACGTCAGGCTCTGCTGCTGGTGCCGGAAATTGCTCTGACCTCGCAGATGATCCACCGCCTTAAAGCCCGTTTCCCCGAAACCTTGGCTGTGCTGCACTCTGGGTTGACCCAGATGCAACGTCTGGAACATTGGCAACGGGTGCGCAATGGTCAGGCGAGACTGGCCGTTGGAGCCAGAAGTGCCGTGTTCGCCCCGTTTGCCGATTTGGGATTGGTGATCGTGGACGAAGAGCATGATCCCTCCTATAAACAAGAAGGAGGGGTGCCTTATCAGGGACGAGACATGGCCACAGTACGGGCTCAACGTACCGAAGCCGTGTTGATTTTAGGCAGTGCCACCCCTTCTATGGAGTCACTGGCCAATGTGGAACGGGGCCGTTTCAGACATTTGCTCTTGACCCAACGAGTGGGAGGCGGTGCCACCCCTTCCATGGAAGCCATTTGTTTGCGAGATCCGGCCATGCGTCAGGCCATGGGTCGGGATGGCCTGATCAGCCCACCTTTGCATGCGGCCATTACCGCAACTTTGGAGGCCGGACGTCAGGTTTTATTGTTTCTCAATCGACGCGGTTTTGCGCCATCACTTTTGTGTTATCGTTGTGGACAGGCTCTCAATTGTCCCAACTGTTCGGTCACACTCACCTTGCATAAGCACGCCGCCACTGCAAAGGCGCGGATGCTGTGCCATTATTGCGATTTTAGCCAAGAACCCTTGGATATCTGTCCAGGATGCGGCCAACTGAGTCTGTTTCATTTTGGTCCAGGCACCCAACGTTTGGAAGAGGAGAGTCGTGCAGCCTTTCCACAAGCCCGCATCGCCCGTTTGGATCGAGATAGCGTCTCCTCTGGACAACGGTTGCAGGAGACTTTGGATGGCTTTTTGCATCGTCGTTTGGACATTCTGATTGGCACGCAGATGACGGCCAAGGGACATCATTTTCCCGGACTTTCTCTGGTAGGCGTGGTGCAGGCTGAAACCTCGTTGTGTCAACCCGATTTTCGTGCGGCAGAACGGACTTTTCAACTGGTGACTCAGGTGGCGGGACGGGCAGGACGGGAGGATCATTTGGGACAGGCCATCATTCAGACCTTTGATCCCAATCATTATGCATTGAATGCGGCCAACAACAATCCAGCATCTTTTGCGCCCATTGAAATGACTTTTCGGCGTCAGGCTGGATACCCGCCATTTCGCCGTTTGGCGTTGTTGCGTTTTTCCAGCACGGTGAAACTCGAAGGGGATTTTTATTGTCAAACGTTGAAAGCCAGTTTACCGGTGAGTGGGGATGTCGAGTTTTTGGGACCGGCTCCCGCGCCTTTATCCAAATTGCGCAACCGTTATCGTTGGCAGGTTTTGATCAAGGAAAAAGAGGGGGGACGGCTTCATCGTGCCTTGGGTGAGGTGATGCGTTTGGCCGAAGAGTTAACGACAAAACATATTCAGGTAGAAATCGACGTGGATCCTTATACCTTTCTTTGAATGATGCGACCAAAAATATTAATATCTCCTGCCAATCCACTTAAGCAAAGAAAATCAATATGACACGACTAACGATACTCACCGCACCAGATAAACGATTGAAACGCAAGGCATTGCCAATCCATGCGGTCACAGATGCGACACGCCGTCTCATGGAGGATATGGCCGAAACCATGTACCATGCCCAAGGAATCGGTTTGGCAGCCACGCAAGTGGGGGTGTTGCAACGGGTCATTGTCGTGGATGTGGAGTATGGCCAAAAGGATGGGAAAAAAAATCCCTGCTTTCTGGCTAACCCAGAGATCGTTGCCAGAGAAGGGGAGCTGGTCTGGACGGAAGGGTGTCTCTCTGTCCCCGAATATACCGCCGAAGTGACTCGTACCGCCAAGATTTTAGTCAAAGGGCTGAATCAACATAACCAGGAGATCACGATTGACGCCACAGACCTGCTCGCCGTCTGCCTTCAACATGAAATGGATCATCTGGATGGGACGTTGTTTATCGATCACATCTCGCGTCTGAAACGGTCGATGATTTTACAAAAATTGAAGAAAAAACAACAGGATGAGGGTCGATCCTAATTACGGTGATTTTTGAGCCTGCCCCCCATCCTCGACCTTGTTAGGCGTCGATCCCACAGGTCGTACTGGCAGCGGCAGGGTCAAATTGACCAGGGTGTCGCCTTGGCTATCCAGAGGTTTCAACTGGCCACCTTTGAAATCCTGGAAATGAAACGGCACGCGAGCCTCAGAGACTCGATTGATGATCTCATGGGCCATGGAGGCCTTGATATGGGCCAGACAGATCCCACAGCCATCTTTGTCTGTGGTAATAATAGAGAATAGTTTTAAAGCATTTGTTGTATCTGCCAAGGTTTCCCCTTTTAAATATCCCAACTCCATCAACCCGTCCACGCTTCCGCTCACCACCTTGGGATAGCTGTTTCGATCCCGGTAATAGTGCAAACAGGCCCGGCTCAAGACATAATACAGACCCAACAGAATGGTGTATTTGTCGGCGGGTTTTTCATCGATGAGCTTTTTTTCTCGCAAGGCGCGTAGCTTAAGCAGCACCCAAAAGAGGAGAATCAAAAGCAACAAGGCAATGAGAACAGCGGTCATTTGAGTATCCATGGCCCGATTGATCAAACCAAAAATTGAAGTTGAAGAGAATTGATTCACATGGCGTGCCATTTTTTCTAGTATAAAAGAGAAAAAATAATTTGCAACCAAGGCCGATGCGATTCACTATAACAGAGTTTGCTGTTTTTCTAATAATTGCATCCAAAATTGCATCAACGCCCCCAACCTAAAGGTGAAACAACATGGCTGACGTTACTCTCGACGCGAAAGGTTTGAACTGCCCCCTGCCCATCCTGAGAGCCAAAAAGGCCCTCAAGGATATGACCTCCGGTCAAATTCTTGCAATTGAAGCGACAGATCCCGGTTCTGCCAAGGACTTTGAATCGTTTTGTTCCCAAACCGGAAACGAGTTGGTCAAGGCCTCGGAAGCAAACAAAGTGTACTATTATGAAATTCGTAAACCTTGATTAAAAAGGAGAATTTCCCATGGCCAACCAAAAGAAACTGGCGATTATCGCCACAAAAGGCACCCTGGACTTCGCGTATCCACCGCTGATTTTGGCCACCACGGCTGCGGCACTGGATTACGAAGTCACCATATTTTGGACCTTTTACGGGTTGCAGGTGCTGAAGAAAAAACGCAATCTGCTGATTTCACCCTTGGGCAATCCAGCCATGCCCATGCCCATTCCCATGCCCGTACTGGTGCAAATGCTGCCAGGCATGGAGAGCATGGCCACCATCATGATGAAACAAAAAATGGCCAGCAAGGGGGTCGCCTCCATCGATGACCTGATGGAAATGGCCTTGGAATCCGATGTCAAGATGATCGCCTGTCAAATGACCGTCGATTTGTTTGATTTCAAACATTCCGAGCTGATCGATGGTCTGGAATACGCTGGGGCCGCACGCTTCTTTGAAGTGGCCCAAGAGGCGGATATCACCCTGTTTATCTAAAACAATCGCCTCAAAAACCAGGACGGAAGCGGACGTTTAAGCCACTCCGTCCTGGTCTTTCCACGCTTGCATTCCCTCGCTGGCTGTAAAATTTCTATAGATACGATAAATAGTTGCCAAACCGTTCGTTAATAGAGTATAAAAACGTTTTGAATCAGCGAGGAGCCATTATGAACGACACCCATTCTCTTATGTTGACCTATGCACGGAATTCCGTGGCCTTTGTGCGGGGAGAAGGCACCCGATTGTGGGACGAGGAAGGCTTAGAATATCTGGATTTTTTGGCTGGCATCGGGGTTAATAATCTCGGTCACTGTCCGCCTAAGGTTACGGCAGCCATTCGGGAACAGGCTGGCCAATTGGTTCATACTTCAAACCTGTACCGCATCCCTTTGCAGGAAAAATTGGCGCAACGTCTGACTGCCACCTGTTTTGCCGATCAGGCCTTTTTCTGCAACAGCGGGGCCGAAGCCAATGAAGCCGCCATCAAGCTAACCCGCAAGACCATGCGGGATCGGGGTCATCCGGGACGCTTCGAAATCATCACCGCTTTCAACGGTTTTCATGGTCGTACCTTGGCCACTCTTTCGGCCACAGCCCAAGAAAAGGTGCAGCGTGGGTTTGAACCCCTGATGCCCGGCTTTCGTTATGTCCCCTTCAACGACCCAGTGGCCGTGGAAAAGGCCATTAGCCCTTATACGGCTGGCATTCTCGTGGAACCCATTCAGGGAGAGTCAGGCGTGCGGATTCCAGACGACGGCTACCTGGAGGCTTTGCGTGCCATTGCCGACCGTCATGGCCTGTTGCTGATTTTCGATGAGGTCCAGACCGGTATGGGACGCACCGGGAAATTCTGGGGGCATCAATGGAGTTCTATGACCCCGGATATTATGACCGTGGCCAAAGGATTGGCCTCTGGCATTCCCATGGGAGCCTGTCTGGCCACAGCGTCGGTGGCGGCCCATTTCTCTCCTGGCACCCACGCCTCCACCTTTGGCGGCAATCCCTTGGCCTGTGCAGCCTCTCTGGCCACCTTGGAAACCTTGTTGGATGATGGTGTTTTGCAGAAAGTATCGGAACTGGGAGCCTATCTGGAACATCAGTTGCAAGAACTTGAAAAACAATATAAATTAATCAAAGCCGTCCGTGTACGAGGGTTGATGGCCGCTGTGGAACTCAATGTCCCTGCCGAAGAGGTTGGTGCCATGTGTCTGAATCGGCGTCTTTTGCTCAGTTGTCAAATGGGCACCACGTTGCGCATGTTACCCCCTCTGACCATCTCCAAAGAAGAGATTGAACAGGGTGTGGCCATTATTGGCAGCGTACTAAACGATCTCTTTTAAATCGAAGGCATCATGAACAATCAAACGACCAAACGTGATCTTCTGACATTCGACGACATCACCGCCGAGGAGATTCGCCGTCTGTTTTTGCGGACACACCACATCAAACAGGCACAAAAAGCGGGTGAGCAGGAGTTAACTCTCAAGGGGCGTACCCTGGGAATGATTTTCGAGAAACCCTCTACCCGCACACGGGTCTCCTTTGAAACCGGCATGTTTCAGCTGGGTGGACAGGCCTTGTTTTTGTCAGCTCAGGATATGCAATTGGGGCGCGGTGAAGAGCTTTCCGACTGTGCCCGTGTGTTGTCGCGTTATGTGGATGGCATCATGGTGCGCACTTTTGCCCATAAAAATGTTGAAATCATGGCCGAATATGCCACGGTTCCGATCATCAACGGGCTGTCTGACGATTTTCATCCCTGTCAGGTTTTGACCGATCTATTCACGTTTGAGGAACACCGTGGTCCATTAACCGGCAAAAAGGTGGCCTGGATCGGCGATGGTAACAACATGGCCAACTCCTGGATTCAGGCTGCAGCCAAGATTGGATTTCATCTGGTTCTGGCTTGTCCGGTCAATTACGGTCCTGAGGCCAAGCTTTTGTCACAGATGCAACGGGAAGCCAGTGCCACTGGGGGATCCATCCATGTGGTGCGCAATCCCGCTGAGGCGGCGGCGGCGGCTGATTTGGTTTGCACCGATACTTGGACCTCCATGGGACAGGAATCCGAGCAACAGCGGCGCGTGCGGGCCTTTGCTGGCTATCGGGTGGATGAGGCCTTGATGCGAGAGGCTAAACCAGAGGCGTTGTTTATGCATTGTCTGCCCGCCCATCGTGGCGAAGAGGTGACAGCCGGGGTGATGGACGGTGCCCAATCGGTCATCTGGGATGAAGCGGAAAACCGTCTACACGTCCAAAAAGCCATTCTGGAATGGCTGTTGGGTAAAATAACCTTGTAAAGGTGAGGAAATATGTCCAAAACCGTTAAAAAAGTTGTGTTGGCCTATTCGGGCGGCCTGGATACCTCGATTATTCTCACATGGTTGCAGGAGAATTATGGCTGTGAGGTGGTCGCCTTCTGCGCGGATTTAGGCCAGGGCGAAGAGTTGGAACCAGCCCGTCAAAAGGCCTTGAAGTTGGGCGTCAAAGAGATCTTCATCGAAGACCTCAAGGAAGAGTTTGTCCGCGATTTTGTTTTTCCCATGTATCGGGCCAATGCCTTGTACGAAGGGGTTTATCATCTGGGAACCTCCATTGCGCGGCCTCTGATTGCCAAGCGTCAGATCGAAATCGCCACAATGGTGCAGGCCGATGCCGTCTCTCACGGGGCCACGGGCAAGGGTAACGATCAGGTGCGTTTTGAATTGGCCTATTATGCCCTGCGTCCTGATATTCGTGTGATTGCCCCCTGGCGGGAGTGGGACTTGAATTCGCGTGAGAAGCTGTTGGCTTATGCCGACAAACAGGGCATTCCCGTTTCCCGTGACAAGCGGGGAGAGGTGCCGTACTCCATGGATCGCAATTTGTTGCATCTCTCTTTTGAAGGCAAGGTGTTGGAAGACCCCTGGAAAGAGCCGGATGATGACATGTTTATTCTATCGGTTTCCCCGGAAAAGGCACCAGACAAACCCACCTATGTGGAGTTGTCCTTCGAGAAAGGGAATCCGGTCGCCATTGATGGTCAACCGTTATCACCGGCTGCGTTGCTGACCCGTTTGAATCAATTGGGTGGAGCCAATGGTATTGGTCGTTTGGATCTGGTGGAAAACCGTTATGTGGGGATGAAATCCCGTGGGGTGTACGAAACACCGGGTGGCACCATTTTAGGGATTGCCCATCGTGCCATGGAGTCATTGACCCTGGACCGGGAAGCGGCCCATCTGAAAGATGATCTGGCTCCCCGTTATGCCGCATTGGTTTATAACGGCTACTGGTTTAGTCCAGAGCGGCTGATGTTGCAAGCTTTGGTCGATGCCTCGCAGACCTTTGTCTCTGGGGTGGTTCGTTTGAAACTTTACAAGGGGAATGTCACGGTTACCGGGCGGCGTTCGGACCATTCGTTGTTTGATCCGGCCATTGTCACCTTTGAAGAGGATTTCGGGGCGTATAATCAGGCGGATGCCGGGGGATTCATCAAGCTCAACGCCTTGCGGATGCGCATTGCCGCTTTGTTGCGCCAATCTCGGCCATGACAAAGCTGTGGGGGGGGCGTTTCACCCAGGCTACCGATGCCTTCATGGAGTCGTTTTCCGCCTCCATTCACTATGATGCGCGGTTGTTTCGTCAGGATATTCAGGGTTCCATGGTTCACTGTCGCATGTTGGCGCGTCAGGGGATCATTGCCGGGGATGAGGCCGATTTGATTCTGGATGGTCTGGTGCGGGTGCGTGCGGAGATTGAACAGGGGGAGTTGCCCTTTCGCGATGATCTGGAAGACATTCACATGCATGTGGAGAGTCGTCTGGCTGAGTTAATTGGTCCTGTGGCAGGCAAGTTGCACACGGCCCGTTCTCGCAATGATCAGGTAGCCACGGATTTGCGGTTGTGGTTGCGAGAGGAGTGTGATGCCATTCGGGATGCTGTTCGTACTTTACAGAGTGTTTTGGTGGATTTGGCTGAAGTTCATGTTGAGACCATCATGCCCGGTTTCACCCATTTGCAAAATGCCCAGCCTGTGACGTTGGGTCATCATCTCATGGCTTATTTTGAGATGTTGGATCGGGATAGGCAGCGGTTTAGTGAGTTGCGTAAGCGGATCAATCAACTCCCTTTGGGGTCAGCCGCATTGGCCGGGACGCCCTATCCCATTGATCGGGAGTGGGTTGCTAAGGAATTGGGTTTTGAAGGGGTATGTCGCAACTCTCTGGATGCGGTTTCGGATCGGGATTTTGTCATTGAGACGGCGGCGGCGGCGGCGTTGGTCATGACCCATTTGTCGCGTTTTTCCGAGGAGTTGATTCTTTGGTCTTCGCCGAATTTTGGTTTTATTGAACTATCCGATGCCTTTGCGACAGGCTCTAGCATCATGCCGCAAAAAAAGAATCCAGATGCTCCAGAGTTGGTGCGTGGCAAGAGTGGTCGGGTAACGGGTCATTTGATGGGGTTGTTGACTTTGATGAAGGGTTTGCCTTTGGCCTACAACCGGGACATGCAGGAGGACAAAGAGGCCATTTTTGACATTGTGGACACGGTACGGGGGTGTCTCAAGGTATTTACCGGGATGTTAGTTGAGATTCGGGTATATCCTGAGGTCATGTTGGCTGCAGCCAAGGTTGGTTACACCACGGCCACGGATTTGGCCGATTATCTGGTACGTTTAGGGATTCCATTTCGTCAGGCCCATGAGATTTCCGGGCGTTTGGTACGTGTTTGTGTGAACACAGGTCGTTCCCTAGAGCAATTAACTCTCGCAGAGATGCAGGCTGTGGATGGACGGATTGGTTCTGAGGTGATGGCCGTTTTGACCGTGACTGCTTCGGTCAATGCCCGCAAGGTGGTCGGTGGTACAGCATTTACAACGGTACGCACGGCCATTGAGTCCGCACGGGCTCGTCTATCATAAAACGCAACTACTCCATAATTGCAGAGAAAGTCCTGGCGGAAGCATTTAAATTTCGGTGGTGCCTCACAATGACCTAACGGGAGTAGCCTAGACAAAGAAGCCCATCCACGGAAGGGGTCTGTTTTTCGTACCTCCCTTGGCGCACAACGCTTAAACGGGCTGTAAATAATGGGCCAAGCCGTGCTGATCATTATTGATAACTATATGATATTACAAATATATCCTGTTAAGGATTGATTAGGTCATTGTGAGGCACCACAGAAAATTGGAGAATCAGGACCGGGAAATGCCAAGGTGACGTCCGATCCAGTTCGGGCCATCTACTCATGGCGCAAAGACCTCGTCCACGGAGTTTGCGAAGACGAAGTTGTCGCTCCATATCTCGATCAATTCCAGGTTTGCCGACCTGACTTTCTCGGTCGCCCAGTCCGATGTCTGGCCAAATTTGCGACGCATCTGTTTGAGCAGCATGGCAGCGGCTTCATCCTTGCGACCTTCCTGCCATCCTTCCTGCCGCACCATCGTAGCCCACTCTGGTTTGCCGTTGTTCAAAATCTCTTGTGCGAATTGTGACATCATTTCCGTTTCCTCCTCCGGTTTGACCTGCATGATGATCTCATGCACGGTTTCTTTTTTCAGTAATGTGAATGTTGCCATTAGATAAATCATCACCGGAACTAAGAGTTCTGGTGCATCCCGAAGTGCATCGGCAATCTGTCCAAGTGCTTCCATCTGCTCTTCCGGACTGCGAGTTCCGTATTTCAGAGCCAAAAATCCTGCTCGCAAACGGGCATGTCGAGATAACAGTGAATCTGCCGTGATACTCAGGTCCACAAGAATGTATCGAATATTCAGCAGCCATGGGTGCATGGCACTGTTGGCATCAACCAGGGAAATCAGGTCATTGGGGTAATTCCATGGGGAGTTGCCGTGGTAGATCAACACTGAAATCACGGCTGGCAGCGATTCCCAGTTTTTGCCCATTTCTCGGATGGATTGTTCTGTGCATGCCATGATGCCGCGTGTAATCTGCCAGCCCACTTTGCGATCTGGGTAGCTCTTGTGTTCGGTCAATACATGGATAAAAATTGGGGCACCTTGGACCATCTTCACACGAAACAGCTTGTCGGAGATGAATAGGCTGAGGGCGTCCGGCACAAACGAACCCTCCACCAACTCAGGAAAATCCGGTGCCATCTGCTCCACAATCTCCGATGGCAGGTATTCACGGGTTTCGATGCCTCTTGCCCGATTCAGGAAAACTTAGGCCATGACGACCGTCGCACCATCAATCTTTGTCTCTGATTCTCGTGGAAATCCGCCTCAGTGTCCAGCAAAATCCAGCAGCCTCATCATCAAACTGCTTGGCAATATGGCCAAAATCGGGTAATCAGAAGTAAACGCCAATTTCTCCCCAGGGTTCACAAATTTTGCTAAAGCCGTTTGGAGTCAGTCCAGGCCATTGCGACGCCAGACTAAAGAGCTGTCGCCAGATCCAGTGGATGGGTCTGGCAATCTGTCACCGATGCCCGATTCATCGCTGGCGGCGTTTTCCAGCTGTCGCATCCGGTTGCCCAACGGAACGGCATTGGAGGTGAGCGGTACCTTGTCCGCCGGTTTGATTGGCCAATTGTTGCAGGTTGCTGGAGCGTTGCCCTTGGTCGCTGGGGGGAGTGTCCGATGATGCGCCCGGCCAATGACCTGCCTGAGGTCTATTTGTGCATGCAGCCAGTGGATTTTCGCAAGGGGATGATGTCGCTGGCTGCCCTAGTGGAGGGGAACAACAACTCCATGGACAGTGGGTGTTTTTTACCGATCTGTAAAAGCTTGTAATTTCGGATGGAAAGTTTTTGTTGCACTCTGCCTCTTTATGACACCGTGCTGGTCTTATGATTTTTATATTCTTATGCGCGACCATGCCTATCCAGCAACTTGGTTGCCAAATTTGCCAATATCTGGATCTATAGCTGTTTCTGCGGGTCTCTTCTGGAATTTGACTTGGCACCCGGACAAGGGAACTTGTTTTGCTTTTACGTTGGATCAATGGCCTGATGAGCATCCTACGCCTTTGAAAAAACTGATTGTTCCTGCCATGATCATTACTGTGCCTTTTCTTATTATGCTTGGTTTGTTTGTCTACCAAGCGCAATGAGCAACAAAACGATATTCATTTGATGTATTTTGATTTTGCTATACAAGAGCAATAGCACGTTTACATTTATCCAGATACATTCACTTATTCCAAGTGGCTTGGGCCAGAGGTTGACAACCTTTTTCTATTGCTGTGGTTGACGATAGTCAGTTGGCGATTATGGCAGCGTGATGAGGGAGAACATAAATAATGCCATTCACTGTTTTTCATATGGGGCCTGGGGTGGCCTTCAAAGCTATTCGACCATCTCATTGAGGAACGAGTAATTTTGGGGATATCCTTCTTTTTTGATTGACTTTCAAAGGAATTTCACGGAATTATCATCCATGGTTATGTGAGTCAAGCCATTAATTTAGATTGCCATGAGATGTGATTGATTTATTGAAAATCTGACAGGTTACAGGAAAGCCTTATGCCAGAAAGTGACGGAAAACGCCCGAATGATCAGTTCGACGTCCCATGGAAGGATATTCTGGAGGCCTATTTGCCTGATTTTTTGGAATTCTTCCTGCCTGTGGCGTTTGCCGAAATCGACTGGAGTCGAGGATTTGAGTTCCTGAATACCGAATTTGCTCGCATCTCCCGTGACGCCGACATCGGTGACCGACGAATGGACAAGTTGGTCAAGGTCTGGCGATTTGATGGCAAGGAGTTTTGGGTTCTCATCCACATTGAGATTCAGGGAGACAGGAAAACTAACTTTGCCTCAGGAATGTATGTCTTCCAGTATCGGGCCTATGATCTCTACCATGTGCCGGTAGTCGGTTTGGCCATTTTGGCGGACGAGGAGCTTGGATGGCGGCCAACTGAATTTGGTTATGAGATGTGGGGAACGAAACAGAGCTATCAGTTTACTTCTGTAAAGCTGTTGGACTATTCGGAAATCGAGTTGGAGCAGTCCACAAACCCGTTTGCGATTGTCACATTGGCGCATCTGCATGCCAAGAAGACCAAACACCGGACGGAAGATCGCTATATGGTCAAAAGGCGTATGATTTTTAGGTTGTACCGAAGAGGTTTTAGTCGCAATCATGTGATTGATATATTTAACTTTATCGACTGGGTGATGCATTTGCCGAAAGAGCTTGATGATCGGTTGAACGCAGAAATTCTTGAATACGAGGAGAGCCAGAAAATGCCTTACATTTCGAGTATGGAACGGTTTTTGGAAGAGAGGGGCGAAAAGAAAGGTGAGACTGGTTTGCTGCTTGAATTGCTTCGTTGCAAATTTGGCCAAGTTGCGGAGTCAGTGACCGAAAAAGTCACTGACGCTGATAGAGAACTCATTGGAAAATGGAGTAAAAAGCTCCTGTTCGCCAATTCTCTGGATGACGTGTTCGCATCGTGACTCTGGGACGTTCAGTCTCTGGATGCGGTATTTGCGAATCGAGTGTGACGACTACCATTCTCCGGAATGCCCATTGCTACTTTTTGGTATCATCGAAAAGAGTGATGCCATCACCAGCTTTTTGGAACAAAACCAAGCCCGTTGGCCAACTTGACGCCATCTCCAGACTGGACAATGACAAACATGCCTTGTTTCATGGCATGTCGGTCTACATGCTCATCGATAACGATACCGGCCACCGCGCCTATCACCTGTCTGTTCGCGTATTCAGGAAAAAACTCTTTGAACTCTTTTAACTTGTCCACATGCTCCTGAATATGTTCGTATTGCAGCCGACTTTTCACCTCAACCAACACAATGGCTGTTGTGTTAACCACCAGGACATCGATCTCCATCTCCTTGCCCGGCAGATAGGCTTTCACGTTGCGAGTCACCTTGTGGACCGGAATGCCCCACTCGGCAAACAGGGTGGTACTGGCCGGTGCCACGATTCCCTCGATGAAGTCACCCCACCGACTGCCCAAATTGCCAACCAGTGTACTGACCTCTTTGATTTTTTTGTCAGTTATCTGCATCTGACGATCCGTCTCTTTTTGACTGGCGGTCAACTCTTGCATTTTTTTGTCAGCCTCTTTGGAACGCAACTCCCATTTTTGCTGCGACTCTTGGGAACGCAACTCCCAATTTTGCTGCGACTCCTGAAACAGACGGTTTGTCTCCTGGAACATCTTCCAAACGTCATCAACTGTCAGTACGCTAGGCATGAAAAGTTCTCCTTTTTGAGACATCCGTAGCGATTCAAGACGAATGATCCCTTTGACGTCGCACCTCATACAAGGCGATGCCAGCAGCAGTTGAGACATTCAAAGAACCAACCCCGCCCACCATAGGAATGGAGAGCATGGCATCGCACCGTTCGCGAGTCAAACGCCGCAACCCCTTGCCTTCGCCCCCCAAAACCAAAGCCAAAGGACCATGCAACGCCCCATCTTCTAAAACACGGTTCGCCTCGCCATCCAATCCCACCAAAACCACGCCACGCTCCTTGAGTTCCACCATGGCACGAGCGAGATTGGTCACCCGAACCACATCCACCCGTTCTGCGGCCCCAGATGAAACCTTGATGGCCACTCCCGACAAAGGCGCGGTTCGATCCCTTGGCAAGACCACCGCCTCCACTCCAAACGCCTCCGCCGAACGCAAAATCGCCCCAAGATTGCGGGGATCCTCCACGTTGTCCAACAACAACAACACCGGATCAACCCGATCCTCCAAACGGTCCAACAGTTCATCCCAAGTCGGTTGCAGCCGCACCCCAACCCGCAACACAATCCCCTGATGTGAGGCCCCGTCGATCATGCGATCCAAGGTTGGACGATCCACAAACCGAGGCCGCAAACCCCGCTCACGAACCAACCGTTCCGCTTCTTGAAACCGCTCACCTCGCGCCCCCTGCAGCATGACCACCGACTCCACCGGTCGCGATGCATCCGCCAGAATGGCCAAAGCTGGATTCAACCCAAATACCAAATCCCCTTCAATCGTCACGACTCTCTCCTCCAGATTGTTTGACCACGGGTATCTTCCAACAAAATTCCAGCCGAGGATAGTTCCTTGCGAATACGGTCTGCAGCCTGGAAATCCCGATTGCCACGGGCCGCACTCCGCTGGGCAATCAACGCCTCGACCGCCTCGTCTGATAACCCGCCCACACGCGCCTCCTCGCCGGTTTCACACGGACAAAAACGAAAATGAATCTCAGGATCCTCCCCGCACAACCCCAAAATGGCACCCAAGCCACGCAACAAAGAGAGGTTTTGTTCAATCTCCTCCAAACGTCCAGGACGGTCAGCCTCCGTCCCCAATCGATTAAGAATCTTAGCCAAATCAAACAACACGGCCAAGGCACGCGGGGTGTTAAAATCATCATCCATGGCCGTCATAAAACGAGCCACACTCCCATCCGGGTAAGCCTGCCTCTCCTGCTCCCAATCTCGCGTCAGCCCCTCTACAACAGGCCGCCCCCCTAACACCCCATACGCCCCTCGCAAGGCGGCATACAGACGATCCAGACCACTACGGGCCGCATCGAGCAATTCAAAAGAAAAATCCAAAGGGGCGCGATAATGGCTGTTAAGAAGAAACATGCGCAAGGTCTCGCCTCGATAGGCTTTCAACAGATCCCGAATCGTGCGAAAATTGTCCAAACTCTTGGACATCTTCTCCCGCTGTCCCCCCTCATCAATGACATTGACAAAGCCATTGTGCAGCCAACAAGAGACCCAAGGTTTGCCAGTCGCCCCTTCGGTTTGAGCGATTTCATTTTCGTGATGGGGAAAAATCAAATCGCGTCCGCCGCCATGCAGATCAAAAGAGTCCCCCAAATATTTGACGCTCATGGCAGAACACTCGATATGCCAACCTGGTCGTCCAGCCCCCCAAGGGGATGGCCACTGAGGTTCATCGGGTTTGGCCCCTTTCCAGAGGACAAAATCCAATGGATTGGCCTTGCGCACATCCACATCCACACGAGAACCAGAATCCAACTCCTCCAAATTCTTGCCAGAAAGCTGCCCATAAGTGGGAAAACGATCCACCGCATAAAAAACATCCCCGCCGCTTTCATAAGCCAATCCCTTCTCCAGCAGGGTCTGGATCATCGCCTGCATCTCTGCCAGATGATCCGTGGCTTTGGGTTCGATATCCGCAGGGGCCACCCCTAAAGCGGCCATATCCTCATGAAAGGCCTGAATGAACCGAGTGGTCAACGCCCCGATATCCACACCCTCTTGTGCGGCCCGACGGATAATCTTATCGTCAATATCCGTAAAATTGCGCACATAGGTCACTTTCAACCCCTGAGTACGTAAATAACGCACAATGACATCAAAAGAGACCATCACCCGCCCATGGCCAATATGGCAGTAATCATAAGCGGTAATGCCGCACACATATATCCCAACCTGACCTGGAACACGCGGCACAAAGGGTTCTTTCTTGCGACCAAAAGAGTTGTGAAGAAAAAGTGTCATCGTGATTGCATTCTCAATGGATCTGTGTTAACGTGGATCGGTTTTAAACAAAAATACCGTCAGCTCTATCTCGGATAAAAACTTCCATGTCCATGCTATCGCAACGCATCCAGAACGTAAAGCCTTCACCCACCCTGATGATCACCGCCAAGGCCAAAGCCCTCCAGGCTCAAGGCAAGGATGTCATTGGCTTGGGATCCGGTGAGCCTGATTTCGACACGCCCGCACACATCAAAAAAGCGGCCATCAAGGCTTTGCGGGAGGGGTTTACCAAATACACCGCTGTCGAAGGGATCGATGAACTTCATCAGGCCATCATCCACCGTTATGCCAAGGATCACAACCTGACCTTCACCCCAGATCAGGTGGTTATAACCGTTGGCGGCAAACAGGCTTTCTACAACCTGATCCAGGCCACAATTAACCCAGAAGACGAGGTCATCATCCCCGCGCCATTCTGGGTCTCCTACCCGGATATGGTTCTGTTGGCCGATGGCAAACCCGTGATCGTCAACACCCTGGAAGAGAACGGCTTTAAAATGACTCCACAGGAGTTGGAAGGGGCCATCACACCTAAAACCCGTTTTCTGGTGATCAACTCCCCGTCCAATCCGACCGGTTCAGCCTACACAGCGGAAGAACTGCTGCAATTGGCCGCCGTCTTGGAACGCAATCCCCATGTTTGGATCATCAGTGATGACATTTACGAAAAAATCATCTACAAGCCATTCAAGTTTGTCACCCTGACCTCGGTAGCCCCTTCCCTACTGGAACGCACGGTCATTGTCAGCGGAGTTTCCAAGGCCTATTCCATGACCGGTTGGCGCATTGGCTATGCCGTTGGTCCCAAGGCCATCATCAAGGCCATGGTCAAAATGCAATCCCAAAGCACCTCGAATGCAACCTCCATTGCCCAAAAAGCGGCTGCCGTTGCCTTGGCTGGACCCCAAAAATGCATCAAACCCATGGTGAAAGCCTTCCAAGAACGGCGGGATTTCGTGGTTTCAGCCTTCAACGCCATGCCCGGCGTAAGCTGTCGCAACCCGGAAGGGGCGTTTTACGTCTTTCCCAACGTGGCGGGATTGATGAACACCAAAACCCCAGATGGCACCTTAATCAAAGACAGCTTGGACCTATCCGCCTATTTACTGGAATCGGTGGGGGTGGCCGTTGTTCCTGGCTCGGCCTTTGGGATGGATCCCTACATCCGCATCTCCTTTGCAACCTCCATGCAGGATCTGGAACAAGCCATGATCCGCATTCGCAAGGTGGCAGAACAGTTGACAAAATAAAAAGTTTAAAGACCGACTTTAACAAAAAGTCGGTCTTTAACTAATTTTTTCACGCGGCAAACACCTCTGGATAGTCCTGACAGGCCTGACGAAAATCTCCCATACGGCCAATATCCATCCAGTAATCCAAAAACGGGAAGGCCGCCGTCGTCTCTCCCTGCCGGATGATACTCTGAAACAAAGTCGGCATATCGTAATATTGCCCCTTAGGAATCAGAGAAAGAACCGATGGATCCAACAGATAAATCCCGGCATTGACAAAATATTCCTGAACCGGTTTTTCCTCGATATTCACCAATCGATGGGCATCCAAACGCACCACGCCGTAAGGCACAGTCTGTTCCACCTTGCGCACACACAGCGTGGCACAGGATTGGTGTTCCAAATGAAAATCCAGGACGTGCTGAAAGTTAATTCGAGTCAACAAGTCCCCGTTCATGACAAAAAATGGCTGCTCAGGCCGCTCCTTAAACAAAGAAAGAGATCCCGCCGTACCCAGACGACCATTCTCCTCCAGATATTCAATCTCCACACCCCACGCAGAACCATTACCAAAATACTCTTTGATCATCTCCTTGCGATAGTTGACCGATAAGAAAAACCGCCGAAATCCATACGCAAGAAAACTCTCCAAAATCACTTCCAAAATCGGCTTAGAACCAACCCGCAGCAAAGGCTTGGGAATCATATCGGTCAATGGCGACAGACGAGACCCCAATCCACCCGCCATAAGCGTCACCCAGTTATCCCTGGGCGTGGGTACGGAAAGATTGTGCATGGTCTCCAACCCCACCACATGACCCGTTTCATCCACTAAGGGAATGTGTTCAATCTTTCTCGCATGCATCATGGATAAGATGCGTTCTCTGGAATCCGTCATCCGGGCAAAGATGGGTACAGGATTCATGATCGTTAAGACGGGCTCCCTCAAGTCCATCCGTTTTAACAAGGCTCGCCGGACATCGCCGTCTGTTACAACCCCTTGCAAACGATTCTGAGCATCGGTCACCATGGCCAGACGCAACACTCCCTTGTCAATCACCTGAATGGCCTCCATGATCGACAACTCAGGTCGAATCAAAATAGATCGCCAACGCATCTGATCAAGACTCATCGTTCAATCTCCCTAGCTGGACACCCCACCACCACAACACCATCCCGCACATCCCGCACCACCACAGCTCCCGCCCCAATCACCGCATGAGATCCAATCTCAATCCCCTGCTTAACCACGGCCCCACACCCGATATGCGTCCCATATCCGACACGCACCCCCCCGCAAACAACAGCCCCAGTGGCAACATGCACATGCGCATTCAGCATGCAATCATGCTCAACAATGGCCCCAGTATTGACCAAGACATTCTCCGCCAACACCGCCCCAGTCTGTACCACTCCCCTGGCCATAATCTGAACCCCTTCGCCAAGACGAACGCCTGCTGAAACCATGGCACCTGGATGAATCAGCGAAACAAAGGCAAACCCCATAGCCCGACTCCGCATGAAAGCTTCCATCCGCAACCCGCTCTTGCCAATGGAGCCTATACCATTGACCAACTGCGTCTCCTCTGGGGAACAGTTCAATAAAAATTCATCCCCGCCCAACCAGGGAAGCGTTGCAAACAACCGTTCCCGCTCCAAAGCCGTCACTTCTAGAGCCAACACACCGCGCACATGAGACAACCAACCAGCCTGCTCCAGAAGATCCACGATCACCCGTGCATGCCCACCGGCCCCCAGCACAATCCAATCGCACTTCATGTTCCACGGCTCCTTGGATATTGTTTTGCAAAAAACAAGCCAGAACAATTTTATAAAAAAATTGTTAAATAACAATACTATAAAAATAAAATACATTCAGAACAGATCAAGTACACGCAAAAATGACCTCACAGCAAGGCGCGAACTGCAAAAATGACCCGATCCTGATCCTCTTGGGTCAACCCCGAAGCGCACGGCAAGGTCACAACACGCGACCAAAGCTGTTCACTAACCGGTTGCAAGGTTTTTGGAGCATCCCGATAGGGGAGTTGCAAATGGATGGGCTTCCAGAAAGGACGGGCATCAATCCCGGCTTGTTGCAGACCCGCACGCAATTGATCCACCTTTTCCAGATCCGCTGATAGCACCACGCATCCAGAAAACCAGCATGCCCCGTCACTTCCCGGCGGATTTGGAAACGGCATAATCTGGTGATGCAAATCCGCAAAGGCTTGGTCATATCGAGTACGAATACGACGTTTGGCTGCCACCAATCGCTCTAACCGCTCCAGTTGGGCGCAACCAACTGCGGCCTGCAGATTGGTCATACGATAATTAAACCCCACCCGGTCATGATCATACCCATTACCCAGACGTGCCGTGGTCGTGAGATGACGTACCAAACCGAGCAGTTTCTCATCATTTCCCACCACAGCCCCCCCGCCGCCACAGGTGATGGTCTTATTGCCATTGAAAGAGAAAACCGACAGATCCGCTCCCAAATCTCCCACCAGTCGCCCCTGATGCGAAGCTCCCAGAGCAGCCGCCGCATCGGCAATCACTGGCACGCCCAAAGGACGAGCGACGCCAAGAATAGCCTCCATGTTCGCGGGCAAGCCAAGGCTATGCACAGCCATAATCGCGGCCACCCGCTTGCCTGTAGCACGATGAACCAAACCGTTATCACGCAAATGGGTCTCTTTTGCCAAACAATCGGCCAGCACAACAGGGTCGAGATTCCAACTATCGGCTTCCACATCCACCAGCCATGGCGTTGCCCCACAATGGGCCACGGCATTGGCACTGGCGATAAAGGTCAAGGAAGGAACAATCACCAAATCGCCCGGTCCAACCCCCAAGGCCAAAAGAGCCACATGCAAGCCGCACGTCCCAGAAGAGACCGCCACGGCCACACCAGCCCCACTGGCCTCCGCAACCATGGACTCAAAACGGTCCACAAACGGTCCCACAGACGAAACAAAATTAGAAGTCACGCACTCCCGAAGATACCGCGCCTCGTTGCCCGTCAGATCAGGCACAGCCAAAAGAATCCTTTGCATGACACCTCCGAAGCAAAACATTGACAAAAATTGTCATCATCCCCTACTTTGGTCAATCCAGATCAGACAAAAAGGTCTGAGCCGCCTTATTGTCTGGATCCTCGACCAGTATCCGGGCAAAAATATTCCTAGCATCCTCGATACGTCCAAGCTCCAAATATAACCGGCCCAGTTTCATCATGGTCACGAAATCCTTTTGAACCACCTTGAGATAGTCCTCAAAAATGGACACCGCACTCTCCTTCTCCCCAGAGATGCGCAAAAGCTCGGCGTGAAAAGGAATATGTAAATAAGAGTATTGAGCCAAACGCTTAGAAACAGCCAATGCAGTCAACAGGTCGTGATCCTGCAAAGCCACGGTAAAGATCCTCTGCAAGGATTCCGTCAGTAAAACCGTGTGAGTCACCTGCCGGTAGTGACGAATCGCCACCTCAGGCTGCTGCTCTAATTCCGCCAAATAACCCCGAACAAGATGACAATATTCATGCCTCTCCTCCAATGAACTTTGCTCCAACCCCTTACAAAACTGCCGCAAACGTTCTTGATCCTTATTGCGAAACATAGCAGAAGCCTTGGCACGAACATCCATTGGAGAACTTTGTATGGAGAGAAGATACCTCTTATAATCATTATCCTTTTGATCCAGGAGTGCCTGAAAAGAGAGGAGCAACGCCTCAAAACCCGCTCCAATTGCGGGGGGAAGATCCTCTATGGCAATCTGTCTGCGATGCAAAAAAACCCGACTCCGTCCTGGCTGTCCATCTTTTTTCCATTGAGCCAACAGAGACCTGTAATTGGGGCGAGGTTTTTCCTCCTCTTGCCGGGATGCAATGCGCTGCCGCACTTCATCCAAAATTTTAATCAACGAAACGGCATTATCACGATAAATTTCATAATATTTTCGCCCAGCCTGTTCAATCTCTGCGTCGCTCCACTCCCGTTCTTTATCAGGCCGACCCAGCTTGAGCATTCCCCCTAAGCCCCATTTTTTGACCAACCGACTGACAGGCAGAAGTGTTCCATCCAGGGTCTCTTCAATCTCATCCATCCGCTTTTTGAACTTAAATTGCGGTGGTTTTCCCTTGCGTCCGAACAGTCCATCGTTACAAGCAATCCCTTCGATAGCCAACTCCTTGACCTTGGCAACCTGCTTACGCATCGTGACCAACTCGGTCTCCACTGCCCGATAATGAGCAAGACGGGTCTCCTCGGTCTCTTGAGGCAAAAGCGAAGTGATTACCTCTTTAGCCGGTTTCTCCATCTTTTCCGGGACAACCTCCTCCCATGGCCGATGATTCACCCCGGCAATTTTGGCCGCACCAGCAGCCGGATTGACCAGATGGCAGTTCCGCTCAGAGGCATATTCTGCCAATATCGCCAGACTCGGAATGGCATTTAAAAAATCATATTTGGTTTCCGCCATCCAGCCGCCATTGGTTTCCACCATCAGGTCGCTTCGTGCGACAAAAGGTCCAATCTCCTGTTCCACACTCCCGACAACGTGTGTAAAACCCTCGCGACTAAAACAGAGATCAAACCCGGCCATCACCACTTGAGAAAAGCCCATATCAATGGCCACGCCCAAGGCCTGATGACCCACGGTGATACCTGGATACTGAATACAGATCGAATTTAACGCACTCTCCCAGGGAAAGAGAGCCCCCATAAAGAGGCTCTGCCCTTGCCATTGACTGAGCAGAGATGGATTTAAGTGAAACATATTGACCAGCACCGTATCTTGCCAAAGTGACAGCATCCCTTTGCTCTGATGAAAAATGACATCATGAGGATCAATGGCAAAGACAAAATCCGGGACGATTCCTTCACGACGCAACGAATCGGCCACCCGTGCCACAGCCAGAATCACCAAGCTCTCTCGGTGTTGTCTAAGCCAACCAAAGCTTTCAGGCAACGAAGGCCCCCCCGCCAACAAGATGGCGGTACACCCCTTGAAGATATTTTTTAAGATATTGATTGAGACCCGATTTTCCCCCAGATTTTCCAACCCTTTCATCATAAAAATCCGGCTACCGAGTTCATGTCCCACTTGAAGACGAAACTGACCCAATGCCCGTTCCAACGCATTGAACATTCCGGTATAACCGTCATGCACGCCATCTAGGACGGCCAGGGATTTCAGCAAAAACACTTGATCCAGATAGGCATAATCCCGGATCGAGAATTTTTCGGCGGCCTCCAGCCACGCTTCATGGGAAACGATGGCCATCCACGGAGGCAACTCTTCCGGGAGGATTCGCTCCTCGTCAAGACGTTGGATAAGATCCGGGAATTCCAGAAACAGGCAGCGCGACCCTTCGGGTAGTTTTTTATTGAGGATCCAGTTCACCAGCAAACCGGAGTCTGTACCAACCACCAAATAGAGAGAATCTTCCTTGGTGAATGTTTCAGCAAATTGCTGATGAAACAAATTGCCCGATCCAACCCTGGAAAACGCCTCCTGGTTCACAGATGGCAGATACCTCTCCCCGAACCGGTTCATGAGAAATGGACCAAATTGGGTATCACTCGTCGAGTACGGCATGGCTTTCCCTTTCAATCGGGTGTTTGAGACGAAACTCTTTGCTGTCAACTAGCAATTTTCTGGCCATTTCAACACAAGACCACTTTTCGGCCTCATGTTTGCATATTGAATCATGCTGTTTTTTTGTGGTCGGTCGGACCGATGGTTTGCAAAGCGGGGAGAGGGATTATGAGTATTATTTCGTTTCGATTTGAGAATAAAGACAATACTTGGCGTTTTCAAGAAACGCATTTTAGTCCTTTTAATCTTCTTGTGGGCCATTCTGGCGTGGGAAAGACACGAATTCTTCAGGCATTAGACATCGTCAGCCGTGCTGGCACACAAAATTTATTGAATTCTGCTGCTGGATGTTCTTGGCTATTAAAACTGTCCATAGATGAACATATCTATCAATGGGAAACACGTATTGAAAATACGAATAAAAATCCAATCTTTGAGGAAGAGACTATCACTCTGAATGGCAACGAACTGGTTACACGCAAACAGATAGATGAAACTTTTATTTTTAATAATAAACCCTTGCCAAAACTGAATAAAACAGATAGTGCCATCACATTATTAAAAGATGAAGAGACCATTCTACCACTCTATTCAAATCTTCGTAGCTTCATCTTTAGCATAAACAATGAAATGCAAAACAATGAACTTCATGAGGATTTGAACGATATTTCATTTGAGGATCTGCAAAAACAGAGCGACACACCTCTCATTGTGAAAGCATATATCATCCAGCAACAACATAAAGAAACTTTTCATCGCATTCAGAACAAATTTATTGAAATATTTGCAACAGTCAATGAAATAAAAATTGAAACAAAATCAGGAGCAACACAAGAAAAAATTTCAATTTTCTTAACCATCCATGAAACTGGCGTAAATACTCCAATTCACGCTTACAGAATATCATCAGGAATGCTCCGCACATTATGTTTTCTATTTGAACTCGCCCTAGCTCCCAAAGGATCCGTATTCCTGGTCGATGAAATTGAAAACGGCCTAGGAGTCAATTGTCTGCCCCATATTATTGACGCCATGCAGGAACGCAACGATGAAGTGCAATTTATTCTCACCAGTCACCACCCTTACGTCATCAACAATATCCCCTACAAAGATTGGAAACTGGTCATGAGAAGCGGCGGTGAGGTGTGGGTTAAAAATGCTACTGACGTCCGGGCCTTGCAGAGCCAATCCGCGCACGATCAATTTATACAATTGATCAATTCACCAGAATATGAAGAGGGCATCTCATGAATTTTTACTTTCTGGTGGAAGGGGAACAGACTGAAAAAAAAGTCTACAAGGCATGGACCGCACTTGTCTTTCCAGGAATCCAACACCAAGTGAACATGGATGATCTAAAAGGAAATGATTTCTTTGTTTTCTCATCCAACGGCTATCCCTTTGCAAAAGGGTTTCTTGATAAAACACTCCAGGATATTCGCTCTATCGCCTGCATTGATCACCTGTTCGTCTGCGTGGATGCGGATGATGACTCCGTGGAAATAAAACGTAATCAGCTAACGTCACAACTCCAGGAACTCCAGTGTCCCTGTCCCTTCTCGGTCATCGTTGCCAACTGTTGCATTGAAACATGGTTTCTTGGAAATCAAAACATGATGCCAGAGCAACCCACCACTGGGACTCCGCTTCACACCCTGTGGAACCATTATGATGTCAGAAATCTGGATCCTGAATCCATGCCAAAACCCGATGGATTTAACAGATCAACTGCGAAATTTCACCTAGAATATCTTCAAGCCATGTTTCGTGAAAATCAAACATCTTATACGAAAAATTTTCCTCGACTCGTCCATGAACCAAATTATCTAACCGCACTCGCCCAACGCTGCCAAAGTACAAACCACTTGGACAGCTTCAAGACACTCCTGAACATCTGGAGTGGGCTTGGCGGAACATGCCCCCCACCATGACCAACCTCTCCTCCCCACTCCAGGCAACGATTGCCACAACGGTATCCCTCATCCAGCAAAGTCGCTGGGAAGAGGCGCGTGCCTTGTTGGCTCCATTGCGGCAGCACTCCTCCTCTGTTACCCCCCAAATTCTCCATCTTTGGGGCGTGGTACAACAGGAAATGGGCGATCTCAAAGGGGCCATGGAGGCCTTTAGCCAAGCATTGATCATCCGACCCATGGAACCCGCCTTTCATCTGGCTCTGGGAGTACTGCTCAAGAAAAAAGGGATGCGCATCCCGGCCATGGAACGATTACAAGAAGCCCTGCAACTCAACCCCAATGAACCAGAGGCCCACTTTCACTTAGGCGATATCTTCATGGATCAAGGGAAAGTCGATGAAGCCATTCATCACTTAGCCCAAGCCACCCAGTTAAAACCCGACTTTGTGGAGGCCTGGATCAATCTTGGGCTGTGTCAAAAATCCAAAAAACAACTCCCGGAAGCCCTGATCTGTTTTCAAAATGCCATCCAAGCAGAGCCAGACAATGCCACGGCCCACGTCAATCTGGCGATGACCCATTTGATCATGGGCTCCTATGATCACGGTTGGGCAGAGTATGAATGGCGATTTCAATTAAAATCGTCCACCATATTAACCTCCCCCCCTGACCTCCCACGCTGGCATGGGGAGCCATTGACCGGAAAAACCATCCTGATTCTGGGAGAACAGGGCTTTGGAGATATGGTACAATTCATCCGCTTTGCCGCTGGACTCAAACAAAAAAGTGGCCGGGTATTGCTGACCGCTCCAACTTCAATGGTTACCCTTTTTCAAACCGTGACTGGCGTGGATCTTGTCCAGGATCACATCCGTTTTGCCGAACCCATCGATTATTTCATCCCTTTGCTCTCTCTGCCTGCCCTCTTGGGCATCACGATGGAAAACATACCGTTTGCAGACGGCTATCTGACCCCAGACCCAAAACTGGCCAAGAGCTGGCTTTCAACCCTCTCTGTTCCCGGATTTAAAGTGGGCCTGATCTGGGAAGGCAAACCCTTGCATCAAAACGATCCCCTCCGGCGTCGCTCCTGCACCTTGGCAGACCTGGCTCCTTTGGCACAGGTTCCTGGTGTGGTTTTTTTCACTCTGCAAAAAGGAGAACCCGGTCAACAAGCCTTGACCCCACCGGCAAACATGCAACTCATCGCGCTTGGGGAGCAATTGAACTCCTTTTCCACAACCGCTGCAGTTATGTCTCATCTGGATCTGATCATCACCATCGACACGGTCACCGCCCATCTCGCAGGAGCTTTGGGAAAACCGGTTTGGACCCTACTTCCCACCGCCCCAGACTGGCGATGGGGCATCACTCAAGATACCACTCCCTGGTATACCACCATGCGTCTATTTCGTCAGGTTATTCCCAACCATTGGGCAGAACCCATCCTGCAAATGACCACTACACTGGAAACCATTGCCATGAACGACGTTTCTCCTCTACTTTCGATTCCCACTCTGCTGGCTCAAGCACTCACCTGCTATCAACAGAAAGATTATATTCAGGTCAATGACTTGGTTCGACAGATTCTCAACCAAGATCCCGAAAACGCCGACGCCTTTTATCTCCTCGGAGTCAGTGCCAGCGCGATGAACCGTAATGATCTGGCGGAAAACCTGCTAAGCAAAGCCATTGCCATCAATCCCAATCAACCCTTTTATCACTTCAATCAAGGATCGATTCTCGGTTTGCTGGGACGGACCCAAGAGGCCAAGCAAAGCCTGTTGACCGCCATTGCACTCAAACCGGATTTGGCTGAAGCCCATATCAACTTGGGAAATCTGCTTTTCAACGAAGGAGAACACCGGAGTGCGGCGGGATACTACATAACCGCCGTGCGTCTGAATCCAAGCCTCACCACCGGTTATTATAACCTAGGGGTAATCTTTCAGGAATACGGCGATCATCTCCTGGCCATGGACCAGTTCCAACAGGCCTTGCGCTGTGAGCCAGAATCCGCAAAAGTTCATATGGGATGTGCGGCTTCCCTTTTAAAGACCGGTCGTTTCCTGGAAGGGTGGCAGGAGTACGAATGGCGTTTTCAACTACCAAACCATACCGCGCGCATCTGTCCTGTACCCAGATGGGACGGCTCCTCGCCTTTTGGGCAACGCATCTACGTCTATACTGAACAAGGCTATGGCGACGCCATTATGTTTGCACGTTATGCCCCCTTGATCCGCAAAAAAGGCGGTATCGTCCATCTGGAATGCCGCCCAGAACTGGTTGAGCTATTCACCAACTCACACCTAGCCGACCTCGTCTATGCACGCAAACTGGGCGATGAACAACCGCCTCCTTTCGATTATGACCGCCATATTCCTCTATTAAGTCTACCCAATCTCTTTGGCACCACACTTGAGACGATTCCCAACCGGCGGACTCCCTATTTGACCCCGACGCCAGAGCGCGTCCAAGCCTGGGCGCAACGACTGGGGTCGAGGAGTGGACTGCGGGTTGGCCTTGTTTGGTCAGGCAACCCGAATGCGTCGGTCAACCGGAATCGTGCCTGCACATTAGAAGATCTGCTGCCTTTGACCCTGGTGCCGAATATCACCTTTTACAGCCTGCAAAAAGGTCCACCGGCTGCCCAACTGACGGATCTCCTGATGCAACGGCATGAAATCATCTCTCTGGATGAAGAGTTGACCGATTTCTCTGAAACAGCGGCGGCCCTAATGAATTTGGATCTACTCATCTCCACGGACACGGCCATCGTGCATCTGGCTGGAGCCATCGGCACACCCGTCTGGACACTGCTCCATTCTGCTTGCGAATGGCGTTGGCTGGAATCCAGAGAGGATAGCCCATGGTATCCAACCATGCGTTTGTTTCGTCAACAAAAACCAGAAGAATGGTTCGATGTAATCAATGAAGTCCGGGGCTTTCTGGCCGAAATTGTTGAAAAAGAGATGGAATAGGTGCGAAAAACAACCCAAGAGGAACACTGGATCCTGCCCGAATCAGGCAGGATCCAAACGTTTCGCATCAGTTATTCAAATCCGCGACAAACTGATACCCAACCCCATGAACAGTCACCAGCATGCGCGGGTTTGATGTATCGTCCAACTTGCGACGCAAACGGTTGATCATCACATCAATGCTCCGATCATTGGGCATCCACTCCCGACTGCTCATAGCCTCCAACAACTGATCACGGGTAAAAATCCGTCCTGGTCGGCGCACTAAAACTGCCAGCAACAAATATTCACCGTTGGTCAGAGAGGTATATTGACCATCTGGACTGACCAATCGCCGCCGTTCGACTTCCAGAGTCCATCCGTTGAACTCATAACAGGTGACCGCTTCATTGTTATCTTTCAGCTTGCTGGTTCTTCGTAACAGATTTTTGGCTCTGTACAGCAACTCACGTTCATTGAAGGGCTTTATCACATAATCATCCGCCCCCAACTCCAGGCCGACAATCCGGTCCACATCTTCCTTGCGGGCCGACACCAAGATGATGCCGATATCCGATTGCATGCGCAAAGCCCGCGTCAGCGAAAAACCATCCTCGCCGGGCAAATTAATATCCAACAGAACCAAGTCCAGCTTTGTGGACTCCAACAGCTTCCACATTTGCTGACCATTTTCGGCTTCAAAAACCTGAAATCCAGCTTTTTCAAAATAGGTCGCCAGCAATACCCTCGCCACAGAATCATCTTCAACGACCAAAACAGATTGATAATTCATAACAGATATTCTCTCTTAACTATGACTCAAAGTTGAAACATTATATCCTACACACATCATAATAATCAAGATTAATTTTTTAGCCATATTAAATCCATCACGAGTCATGCTATGATCGATATTTGACAGCTTGTCATTTACAATGCATTAACAATTTTAAAAATTTTAATTTTTACAGTTTTTATAAGTTTATATTATTGCCAATTTTTAATAATTAAAATTATATATTTCAGCATTAAAGAATAATATTGTTGCATAAAGTATTATCTTACATAATAAAGGCGCGCCAAAGAAAAATGGGGACACAATCATCCAATCCCCTCATTACGACACGAAACTGTGTTATTCTGTCGGCTGCAAAAATCAATCACCCCATTTATGGCATTTAAAATTTCCAACCATGGACAACGCCATACACGCACTGATCGTTGACGACAACCCAATGGAACGGGCTTTGCTGTCAGGACTGCTCAAAAAAATCACCCGTTGGTCCATCGTACCCTTTACCTGTGCCACCGGCGAGGAGGCTTTGCATCTACTCAGCCAACGCGATCCAGAAGTGGCCTTTGTGGACTATCGACTCAATCACGAATCCGGGACCGATTTAATCCGACACTTCAAAGCTTTGGGCAGTCGTGCAGGTTGCATTCTCTTCACTGGCACAGAAGGGGAGGAGGCCATCCTGGAAGCCATCCGCGTTGGGGCCGACGATTACATGCGCAAAAGCGAATTGAGCATAGACGTCATCAACCGCGCCATTCACCATGTCTTAGAGAAACGTCAGACCAATCAAAACCTAGAGGCCGCACTCCACGAACTCAAGCTCGCCAAAGAACAACTGGAAAAGCGTGTCGAAACAGACGCCGTCGTCATCACCGAAGCCCGTGAACGCCTGGATGCCATTGCCTCCTCAGCCTATGATCCCATCCTGATTCTGGACGCGCAAATGCGGGTAACCTTCTGGAATCCTGCTGCAAGCCGCATGTTTGGATACCAACCTGAAGAGATTCTGGGACATCCAGTTCTCGACCTATTGCCCCCATCCGAGTTTTCCACCCGTTTACAAAGAACCTTCAAGAGCTTCAGCCGTACTGGTAAAGGCACGATGATTGGACGGGTCACTGAATTCACAGTTAAACGAAAAAACGGCAAGACCTTCCCCGTAGAAGCCTCCTCATCTGCCATTCAGATACAAAACTCCTGGCACGTCGTGGTCATTCTACGCGACATCACCCGTCATCTCAAAGCCGAAGCCGCCTTGCGCCGGGCCAGAGATGAAGCCCAACGCGCCACTCGACTGAAAGATCAATTCGTCTCACTGGTGGCCCATGACCTTCGTGGACCCTTTACTTCTATATTGGGGTTTTTGGAACTCCTGGATCACGACCCCAAGAATCCATTAAATAAAAAGCAAAAAGGGTATCTCCAGTGGATCTCAGAAAGCAGCAGCAAGATGCTTGGCTTGATTAACGAAATTCTCGACATCAGCCGCCTAAAAACCGGTAAAATTGTCCCAGAACTCCAATTTTTCAATGCCCGCTTTCTTGGAGAAGATGCTCTGACCTCCATCCGTCCCATGGCGGAGCAAAAGGGCATTGAAGTGATCAACGATCTCCCAGAGACCTTTCGTCTACAGGCCGACCCTGGACTGTTTGGTGAGGTACTGCACAATCTGCTCACCAATGCCGTCAAATTCTGCCGCCAGGGGGACCGCATCACCCTATTTCGTCCAACTGAAAAGCCACCGGCCACATTGGCTGTTCAGGACACAGGTATTGGAATTCGGCAAAAGCGACTTTCCAGGCTATTCAAACTGGAAGAAAAAACCTCGACCGTAGGCACAGCCGGAGAGCATGGCACCGGCTATGGGTTGCCCTTCAGCCGTGATCTTCTCAAGGCCCATCAGGGCGACATCACGGTGGAATCCAAGGAGGGCGTGGGCAGTATCTTTTATATCCATCTCCCAGAGGTTATTCCCCAGGCACTGGTCATAGATGATGATCCAGGATTTCGGAGTTTAATCTTGCATTTTCTCCACAGCGATGGTGTACAAACCCTGGAATCCACGGACGGCGTGACTGCCTTACAAACCTTGAAAAGCCATACCTGCCATTTAATCATTTGCGACATTCAAATGCCCGGCATGGATGGTCTCACTTTTTTATCCACTGTTCGCAACGAACCAAAACTCAAGAACATTCCCGTCATTCTTGTCACTGGGGACGACTCCATCGAAACACGAGAATCCGCGTTCCGTCTTGGAGCAAACGACTTCATCACCAAACCATTTGCGCCCAAGGATTTCATTCCACGGGTACGACGCTTTCTGGGTTAAAATGGCCAACTCCTTTCTCTCCGCCCCACTGCCCAAAAAACGCATGGGGCAACATTTTCTCAACGACCCCCAGATTGCCCAAGCCATTGTCGATGGCTCTGGCGTCTCCCCCGGCGACCGGGTAATCGAGATCGGACCCGGTTTAGGATCCCTTACTCAACCTCTACTCAAACGGGTTGGGAAAGTGTGGGCCATTGAATTGGATCTGGAACTCGTCCCCTTGCTGTTGCAACGTACCGCTGGGTTGGGAGAGTTGCATGTGGAGCAGGTGGATGCCTTGCGGGTCAATTTTCAGGAACTGGCACACCATCTTGGTGGAAGCTTGCGTATTGTCGCCAATCTTCCATATAACGTAAGCACGCCACTATTGCTACAATTTATCAAGTATCGGGAATCCATCGAGGAGATGACCCTCATGTTTCAAACCGAAGTAGCCGAACGGATTGCTGCTGCTCCTGGCACCAAGGCGTATGGAACCCTTTCGGTATTGTGCGGCCTATGGATGCAGAGTGAAATCATCCTGACCGTTCCCCCATCGGCCTTCCGCCCTCCGCCCAAAGTCACCTCGGCGGTATTGCGCCTACTACGCCGTCCAACCCCTTTGGCAGAGGTCCAGGATCCAGAGACATTTTCTCATGTGGTGCGGGCCGCCTTCGGGCAAAGAAGAAAAATCCTCTCCAACGCCCTGCGAATCATGCACAGCTCCCCTCTAGAGTGGCTGCAACGTGCGGAAATCGACCCCGAACGCCGGGGCGAGACCCTCTCGATTGCGGAGTTTGCACGATTGGCCAATGCTGTGGATTTTATTGATTAAATTTTTTGGTTCTGAGATGACGCCCGACATACCCAACATGGAGTTTTCCTGGACCAATCCCTGGATCAAAATAAATGCGCCATGGGTTGGTAAGCTTTGCGTGGTAACTGAATGTCAGATCATCTCCGTCAGGAAGGAGAGATATTGGTCATCAAGGCGACACCTAAACCCTCAGCCTTTTGGCCATCAAAAAAAAATTCTGAACCCGCCGCTTGATCCTGGAATTCATTCAATCCTTCAAGCAAAGGAGAACGAACAGCAAGATCTTTTAAATAAAGTCGAGACTCTTTTATAACATCCGAATCATTAAACCAAGATTGGCCAAGGGAATGGTGGCATTCTCGAAACATTTGAAATTTTTTAAACGAAGAGAACGGATCATGAGGGATGCTCCTTTTTCTGCAAGAAATCTTGAATCTCATTTCTTATGTAACTAAAACGCGACTGCCGGTCCTGCGGATCACAAAAAGAATCATCATAATATACATCATTTAAAAAAAATGAATCGTTTGAAAATTTAAACTCTTTTTTATTTTCTATTATAAAATTGATTTGATCTTCAGTCAATTCATTTAGACTCACACACAATTCTACAAACATATCCTTCCAGAAAGGACCAGTCTCGACAAAAAAATGCCCTGCTTGCAACAGGACACGATAGAATCTCAGCTTCAACACCTGCCGTTCCTGATCCGACATTTTATTCAATCGGTCCATGGCCTCCATGAGAAACGTATCATCATCTATCTCATTACATCTATCAGGAATCAAAACAAAAGCAAAAAAACGTAAGACAAACTCCCGATCCGACATACGGTTATCCCAAATCTCCCCTTTCGTGGCATCCCGGAATTCTTGAGATTCTGCCAATTCTTTCAAAAAACCAGTAACCGGCCCCTGATTCATCGCATGCCGAATCTCTTGAGGAGAGAGGGGAAGGCCTCCCGTATTAATACGCTTAAAGATATTAAATTTGACTTCCGGCGGCGTACCCTCTTCGATCAGATATACCGTAACTTGCGTCTCTTCAATGCGGCGTTGATAGTTGCGGGGAAGCTCATCGAATCCTTTCCCCGACAACTCCGTCAAGAACTCCAAACCAACCAGACGCAATCTTTTATCTTCAGACTTCGGAATAACAAAATCGCGCAACGTGGAGAGCCTCTGCAAACCATCCACCACCAACCATCGATCCTCATTCGTCGCATCCATGTAAAAAGCAGGCAAAGGAATACGAATCAACAAGGATTCAATCAACCGGCTTTTGGCGGGTGGTTGCCAGACCTCATTACGTTGAAAATCAGGAGAAAGTTCAATCTCTCCCTCTTTCATGCGGCGGATCAAGGTATCCAAACTCATCGGCTTGGTCTCAACCTTGATCCTAGACGGGTCAAAGGGGTTGGAGATCCTATGCACGATATTCCAACAACAACTCACCAAGTCGCATATTCAATACCTTGGTCTGCTCCTTGCTCAAAACCGACTTGAACGTATTCAAACAATCTTTCTTGAAGAACTCCATCAGAGCCGGGAACATTTTATAGTTTAAATTCGCGGTGATCTGGGAGAACTTCAACAGACTTTCATATTCACGCAACGAGATTTCATATTCTGTCAGATCATTGATCTTGCAGTCCATGTACTCATAGAATTTTTCAACAAAAACAAACTGCTCAAACGACTGCGGATCCCGCAGGATATCATGGGTGACATAAGCCCCATTCACATCTTTGGAGTCCCTGGAAACAACCAGCTTGCCATATTCCAGCATGATGCTCTTGGTGCATCCCTGCTCCACTTCGATATCGATATAAATCGGTCCTTCTTTGATCCGGTTGCAAAAGCTCTCCTTGCCATACAACCCCTTGATAATCGTCAAGGTATTTTCAAAAACATCCTTCTCGTGCATTTTTTTGGTAACACCTTCCATGATCCAACCCCTTTTTTAATGAGTAGGTTCCCTAATTCAGCATCATCATTCTAACAGCAACGCGATGGCTGTAAATTAAAAAAACTCTGCCCAGATAACATTATAAATTGCTTATATTCAATCCTCGACTGTTGGACCTTCCAGGGTGGTCATCATCCCCTCGATGGTGGCCTCCACTTGAACCATCAACGCCTTGCGATCCGAACGATTCAGGCCAGCGGTCGCTATGGGAGGTCCAATGCGCACATGAATCACGCCCTTTTTCTTGACAAACGTGCGTCGCGCCCAAAATAAACCGGCATTGTGGGCAACTGGCACAATAGGAACCCCCGCCGCCAAGGCCAATGCCACGCCACCGGGATTATACTTGCCTGGATGTCCGGGTGCGGAGCGGGTTCCTTCAGGAAAAATCAATACCGACATCCCCCCTTCAACCTGTCGCAACCCCTGCTCATGCAAACGATGCAAGGCGGCCACCCCCTGACTGCGATCAATGGCAATCTGTTCGGTGGCCTTCAAGGCCCATCCAAACACCGGGATCCACATCAGGCTCTCCTTGAGTACCAGCACACACCCAGGAAAAATGGAAAGAAACGCGACCGTCTCCCAGGCCGACTGATGCTTGGACAATAGGATACAGGGTCCAGAGGGCAGATTCTCCAACCCTTCCACCCGCTCCCGCAAGTCGCATGTCCAGGCCAGCATGGCCCGCGTGTAACGGGACCAACGACGTGATAATGCACGTCTCTGCGCCAACGTGGTCACTGGCCACAACAGTGTAATAGCCATTCCAAACACAAAAATTCCGACCACAAACAAGCCAAAAAAGATCCCAGAGCGCAGCCATCCCTTGACCAGCATAAATCTTGACATATAATACTCCCTTCATCCAAGCAAAACCAAAAATTCCGAGGCACTATGAAACCAATGACAGGCCACGCCCTAGTTCCGGTTGCGGACCAAGGGGATCTTGTTCGCTATCTCTCTGAAATCAATCGTTTCCCCTTGCTATCCCCGGAAGAGGAGTTCCAACTGGCTGTCAGCTTCTACGAACATCAAGATATTCATGCCGCGCATCGACTGGTCTCGTCTTATCTGCGTTATGTAGTCAAAATCGCCAAAGAGTACGTTGACTACGGCTTGCGCCTGATGGATCTGATCCAAGAAGGTTCTCTTGGTCTGATGCAGGCAGTAAAAAAATTCAACCCTTACAAAGGATTTCGTCTTGCAACCTATGCCATGTGGTGGATTCGGGCTGCCATTCAGGAGTTCATCTTGCGTTCCTGGAGTCTGGTCAAGATCGGCACCACTGCCGTACAGCGCAAACTATTTTTCAGCCTACGCCGCAACAAAAGCAGCATCGAACGTCTCGATCAGGATGAGGCCGCCACTCTAGGCCGCAAACTGGGTGCAAAAACCCAAGAAATCCTAGAAATGGATGGTCGCCTTGCCAACCGTGACGACTCCTTGAACCGTTGCACCATGGACGATGGTGAGGAGATCCAAAATCTTATTCCCGACGTCCGCGCCAATCAAGAGGTTCTCTTGCTGGCAAACGAAAACACAACCCTGAACCAAAAAAACGCAACCCAAGCCCTGCAAACACTCAACGAGCGAGAACGAGCCATCATCACTTGGCGAATTCTCAGCGACACCCCCCTCACCTTGGAAGAGATCGGTCGCAAACTGGGTGTTTCCAGGGAACGCATCCGGCAACTGGAACAGCGAGCCCTAGCCAAAATGCGCCAAGCCCTTTGCCCGGCGCAGGTCGTATCTTATTCATCATAGAACTTGCCAAAAAGAATCCATCGTGGCAAGGTAGTTCCGTTTTTTCATAAAATCAGAAAAATCGTTACCACGAGTTACCGGAAATTCGGATTCAATTTCTTTTTGCAATAGTTTCAAAAGATTGTCTCCAATCAACTCTGCATGTTCCCCTCTTAAAGCTTTTTCATACCATGCTATCAAATTGTTTTCTGTGATAATACTTTGAATTTTTGACTTCCAACCAATTTGATTCAGGATTGAAACAATAAGCTGTTTTTCCGCATCCTTACAGACAATCACAACCCGATCCGATGAAAC
>JADFYY010000079.1 GCA_015232825.1 Magnetococcales bacterium | reverse complement strand
CGTCGTCATACTGGCATACTGTTGCGCGGCAAAACCACCCAGTTGAACATTAGACAAAGCGGACGATGCGGTCGTCGTCAGGTTCGCCACCTGTGTGGCACTCATACCACCCAACTGGTTTGCCGTAAATCCACCCATCTGCGTGGTGGTCAAAGCAGCCAGAGCGGTCGTGGACAAACCACCTTTCACCTGGGTCGTACTCAAACCACTCAACTGGGTCGTGTTCAAAATGTTGACTTGCGTCGTGGTCATCGCCGCCAAATTGGTGGATTTCAATCCAGCCAACTGCGTCGTACTCAGAGCCAGAACCCCCGTAGTGGTCAGGATACTCGACTGCGTGGTGGTCAACGCACCGACATTTGTCGAAGAGAGACCTCCCAATTGGGTGGTGGTCAAAGCTGCGAGCCCAGTGGTGGTCAAACCACTCACTTGGCTCGAACCCAACCCACCCATTTGAGTCGCATTCATGAAGGCAAGCTGAGTCGTGGAGATGACCGACAATCCGGTAGAGGTCAAACCGCCAACCTGTGTCGAACTCAAAGCCGCGATGGCCGTAGTGGTCACAATCCCCAACTGCGTGGTGGTCAAGGCACCCAACTGCGAAGATTTCACCCCGCTCAACTGGGTCGTGTTCAGAGACTGCATGGCCGTTGTGCTGAGTCCACTCACCTGTGTGGTGGCAAGGGAGCCAAACTGGGTCGTACTCAACCCGCTCACCTGGGTCGTGGAAAGGGTGGCAAGCTGTGTGGTGGTCAATTTACCCACCAACGTGGACGAAAGGGATGAAACTTGCGTCGTGTTCAAAATGGCAGTCTGCGTGGTGGTCATCGCTGCCAGATTGGTGGATTTCAAACCACCCAACTGGGTTGTGGTCAGGGCCAGAACCCCAGTGGTGGTCAAGATGCCTGTCTGCGTGGTGGAGAGCGCGCCGATACTAGACGAGGTCAGATTGCCCAACTGAGTTGTACTCAAAGCCGCCACAGCCGTGGTGGTCAAAACAGCCGCCTGGGTCGAAGACAAACCGCTCAAATGGGTTGTATTCAAAGCGGAAAGCTGCGTTGTGGTAATGGCCACCATCTCTGTGGTAGTCAGACCGCCAAGCTGTGTGGTGGTCAAAGAGGCAACAGCCGTGGTGGTCACAGAATTCAATTGTGTCGTTGACAAGGCACCCAACTGCGATGATTTCAATCCACCAATCTGTGTCGTATTCAAAAACACCAAGGCAGTCGTGGACAATCCACTGACCCGTGTCGTGGAAAGGGATCCCACCTGCGTTGTGTTCAACCCGCTCACCTGCGTCGTGGACAAGGCAGCCAACAACGTCGTCGTCAATCCACCCACCAGCGTAGCCGTGAAAGAAGCAACTTGCGTTGTGTTCAAAATGGCGGCTTGCGTCGTGGTCATCGCCGCCAAATTGGTGGATTTCAAGCCAGCCAACTGAATCGTGTTCAGAGCCTGAACCCCAGTCGTAGTCAAAATACCCGACTGCGTGGTCGTCAACGCACCAATAGTGGTCGAGGTAAGACCACTCAACTGGGTCGTGTTCAAAGCCAAAACTGCCGTAGTGGCCAAACCACCCGTCTGAGTTGCACTCAACACACCCAAATGGGTCGTATTCATGTACGCAATCTGCGTGGTGGTGATGGAGGTCAATTCCGTCGAGGTCAAACCCGCAAACTGCGTGCTGGTCAAGGAGGCCACAGCCGTGGTGGTCACACCAGTCAACTGCGTAGTTGACAAGGCACCCAACTGCGACGATTTCAATCCACCCAACTGCGTTAAATTCAAAGAGACCAAGGCTGTCGTAGAGACTCCACCCATCTGTGTGGAGGAGAGGGATCCCACTTGTGTCGTACTCAACCCACTCACCTGAGTCGTAGAGAGGGCCGCAATTTGCGTGGTGGTGAGTTTACCCACCAACGTAGCCGAGAGGGATGCCACTTGCGTGGTATTTAAAATGGCCGTTTGTGTCGTGGTCAACGCCACCAGATTGGTGGATTTCAAACCACTCAACTGGGTTGCAGTCAGAGACAAAATCCCTGTGGTGGTCAAAATTCCAGACTGCGTCGTAGTCAACGCACCCACCCCGGTCGAAGTCAACCCCCCCAACTGCGTGGTGTTCATGGCGGCAACCGCCGTGGTGGTCAATACGCCCAACTGGGTTGCAGACAAGTTGCCAAGATGAGTTGTGTTCAGGGCAGAAATCTGCGTCGTGCTAACAGCCATCAGTTCAGTAGTGGTCAATCCGCCGACCTGCGTGCTGGTCAGGGAGGCCACAGCTGTGGTCGTCACGAGAGCCAACTGCGTGGTTGACAAGGCTCCCAATTGGGATGATTTCACCCCACTGATTTGTGTCGTAGTCAAAGCGACCACGCCAGTCGTGGTCAGTCCAGACACCTGTGTGGTGGTCAGCGATCCCACCTGCGTTGTGTTCAATCCGCTTAATTGGGTTGTGGTCAAGGCAGAAAGCAACGTCGTGGTCAATCCACCCACCAGCGTGGAGGAGAGAGAGGCCACCTGCGTCGTATTCAAAATGGAGGTCTGCGTCGTGGTCATCAACGCAAGATTGGTGGATTTAAGGCCACCCAACTGTGTCGTATTCAGAGATTGAATCGCTGTGGTCGTAAGAATTCCTGACTGTGTGGTGGTCAAGGCCCCAATACTGGAGGATATCAGTCCACCCAATTGAGTTGTGGTCAAAGCCTGAATGGTGGTGGTAGTCAAACCACTCACCTGCGAGGTGACCAAGGATCCCAACTGGGTTGTGTTGACAAATGCCACCTGAGTGGTCGTCAACACCCCCACTTGCGTCACGGTCAAACCTGGAATCTGCGCTGTAGAAAGTAATGAAAAATGGGTTGTCGTTAATGATCGAACCTGAGTGGTGGTTAAATAGCCCAACTCTGTTTTAGAAAAAGTTGCCAAAGCCGTAGTGCTAAGACTCGCGATTGAAGTCGTCGTCAAACTTTGCAAAAAAGTCGATGTAGCCATTTTGATTCAAGCTCCTCTTAGCAAGCGTCACGCAGCATTTAGTGCTTTTTTTGTTGTGAACATCTTATAGTCACAAACAGGCACAAAAAATTATTTATAGGGGTAACCAAAAAATTATCAACAAATCTGACTGATTACGTTTTCGTAAATTTAACGCATCCTGGATGCCAAGTCAATCAAAATCGACGACACAGCCACACAAAACACGTCACAAAAGGGTCACGAGCTACCAACCGGTTCTCAAAAGCCAGAATCCAAGATTTTCGAAAAACAAAAGGGAGCTTCTTGACACTATCGGTCCAAATCAAACCATCCTGAAACATTTTCTAAAGAAAAGGCAATTTTTTCCACCAGCACCCATTCAATTTTCATTAATGCAAGATTCACACCATCCGCTCCCCTACCGCTCCCGCAGACTGGTATCCAAGACGTTTGTCAAAGAGTACAAAAAGTACGAGATCAAACGACGAGAACCAACCGTGACATTGGCGACCAACGTCATACCGCGAATCAGTCTAGCCCCTTTAGGCATGTTTTCGAGATCGGTTTTGGTCAGCCGAATTCGCCCCACATGAAAAGCCCCCGCAGAATCCTTGGCCGCCTCATTGCCCGGCACAAAGGACTCCTGACTGACATACATCAACCGCCCCTCCAGCAATCCATGCCGCTGATAAGGAAACGCATTCACCTTAATCTGCACCTTATCATCGGTTTTGACGTGGCCAACATCACTGGAGCTGATCATAATTTCGGCAATCAAAACCGCATCATCCGGCACCAAGGTGATGAGCAACTCACCAGGATTCAACACCGAACCCGTCGCCCGCTTGCCCACATCCAAGATCACGCCATCCACAGGTGCGGTCATGATCTCCATCTCGCTCATCCGTTTGGCTTTGATCACCAGTTCGTGCAACTTGGCCGCCTCGGTACGCGCAGCAATCAGGTTATCGAGCATCTGGCGCGTCCACTCATCCTCAAAGGTCTGACGTTCCGCCTTTTTGGCTTCCAGGTTGTGACGCAATTCGATGAGCCGGTTGCCAGCCTCCTGAAAAGCCTGGTCGGTGCGAATGCGCGCCACTTGCGCCTCCTGATACTGCAACTGACTCCCGGTGCCGCTTTTTTGCAGGGTACTACGCATCCCCTCCACCTCTTTGGAGATCTTCAGCAAAGTGGCCAGGGAGTCGCGTT
Organism: Magnetococcales bacterium; assembly: GCA_015232825.1. Lineage (GTDB taxonomy): Bacteria > Pseudomonadota > Magnetococcia > Magnetococcales > Magnetaquicoccaceae > Magnetaquiglobus. The sequence continues at coordinate 8,848 of JADFYY010000079.1, read as the reverse complement.
CATCTTCGGTGGTATGAATATTGGCCTGAATCCGTTTAATATCTTCATCAAACATCAACATTCGCGATTTGTGCTGAGCCTGACGTTGCTGCAACAGAGCCAACTGCAGACGCTCATCCGCTGTTGGTGTTTGGCCGATAATAAAAGGAGTTTTACTGATTTCGTGATCCAAACGACGGATCTGAATTTGAACGGCCTGTTGCTGCGCCAAAAGCGATGAAAGATCCGCATGGGCAAAGGTTGCATCAAAAGTGGCCAAAACCTGCCCCTTGGTCACCACATCACCGGCCTTGATCTTCAACTCACGAAGAATCGCACGATCCATGGGTTGAATCTGCAATGGCGGGGTCTCTGTGGTCAGGCGACCAGATGAGGTCACGATCATCTCCACCTCGACCAATGAGGCGACCACACCAGCCAAAACAACCATGCCGATGACCAGATAAAAGACCGACATTAATAAAAATGAAGGATTTTCCGCAATGATGATATCCACACCAACCTGAAAAGGAATGGCGTCATCCACCACCCTTGAGCTGGGTCGATTCCATAATCTGCGCCATTTGGCAGCCAGATAGCGACCCGGATTCCACGAAGAGGACGCGCTCATGCATCGACCTCTACATCCGAGTATTGCATCTGTTGATTCCAGAGATGCCGATAGATATCACACCGCTCCAGCAAGACCGCATGGGGGGCGAAATCCACCACCTCACCCTGCTCTAACACCAAAATAGAATCCGTTGACACCAGAGAGGAGAGTCGATGAGAAACAATGAGCATGGTGCGACCACGGGAAATGGTGTTCAAACTCTTCCGAATAATCCCCTCGCTTTCCGGGTCCAAGGCACTGGTGGCCTCGTCAAAAATCAGCAGACGGGGACTCAAAAGCAGGGCGCGAGCAATGGCGATGCGTTGCTTCTGCCCGCCGGAAAAGTTGCTCGCATTCTCCTCCACATAGGTTTCGTAAGACATGGGAAGCCGATCAATGAACTCATCCGCCCCGGCCATGCGGGCCGCATCGATCACCTCAATGAGGGTAGCCTCAGGTCTGGCAGCAGCGATATTTTCGCGAATCGTGCCGCGAAACAAGATGTTATCTTGCAAAACCACCCCAATACTGCGCCGCAGATGGGCAAGATCGAAATGGCGGATGTCGTGACCATTGAGAAAAATCAGCCCCTCCTGGGCCGAATGAATCCCTTGGATCAAGCGGGTGATTGTGGTCTTCCCAGAACCGGATCTCCCAACCACCCCGATCATTTGTCCCTCTTCCACCTTGAATGAGACCCGCTTGAGGGCTGGCAGAGCGGACTTGTTGTAGCTGAACGTAACGTTGTTGAATACCAACTGCCCGGTAATGGCGGTTCGCATTCCCTGCTGATTGGGATCCCGTTCTGGTGGATGATTCATCACGGTACCCAGCATGCGCACGGCCAGTGTGGTCTGCTGATATTCATTGATCATGGCAACGATCTGCAGCAAAGGCCCAGTAACCCGCCCTGACAGCATATTGAAAGCCACCAACGCCCCCATACTCAAGGTATTGTCAAACACCAGCATCGCACCCACGACAATGATGGAAATCTGCATACCGGATTGCAACCCGCCGGTGATGGCCGAAGCCCGGATACCAAACCCCCCCAACTTGCCACGACGCAAAATCGATACGGCGACCATTCTATCCCAGGCCGCCTTGCGCAACGGCTCCAGGGCCATGGACTTGACCGCACGCATGCCATGGATGGTCTCCACCAAATCGGCCTGACGCAACCCTTCTGCGTTATACAAATTTTCCAAATGACGACGAAACGTTGGTAGCATAACGGCAATGACGGTCGCAATCGCCACAGTGAACATCAACACCACGAAGGTCAACAATCCACTGTACATGGCCAATCCGAACAACAACAACGGCAAGGTGGCAACATCCAACAGGGCATGAAACAAAGAACCGGTCAAAAAATTCCGCACCGCCTCGGTTTGCTGCATATGCCGAATCAAAACCCCTGTGGGATTGTTCTCAAAAAACGGCATTGGCAGATGGAGCAAGTGATGAAAAGTGCGTGAAATCAAACGGGCATCGATCTTGTTGGTGGCCACCAGCATGAGATACTCCCGCACATAGCGGAACAACAACTCAAACAGCAGGATCAACACCAGGATGACGGTCAAAGTCATCAAGGTTTGATGGCTCTGATAGGGAATCACCTTGTCGATCATAATCTGGAAAAAGAGCGGCAAAGCCAGACTTAAAATGCTCGACAGCACGGTCGCGATTGCCACATTGCGCAACAGCTTGCCCTGTTTGAAAATCTCTGGCAAGAACCAAGTCAATCCGAACGGTTGCTGGGCTTCAGCCGCCTCGCGATCCCGCCTGCACAGCAAAAGATTGCCGCTCCAATCGGCTTCAAACTGTTTGCGTGTCAAAACAATAACACCGGACTGCTCAAATTGCGGATCCATCACCGTGGCCTGGGGCACCCCGTCTGAGGAGAAATCGACCTTGCTCACAATCAACCAGTGGCCGCTTTTTTTCTCAACCATGACCGGATAGGCACTGCCCAAACCGGCAAGATCCTTCCACTTGCGATTGACCAGCACCGCCCCCTTCAGGCCAGTCTCTTGCATCAGACGCAATACCGAACCCACGATATCGGCCTCTCTGGCTCCAAGCAATTGCTCAGGTGTCACATCGACATGATGGTGCCGACAGACCAAAAACAGGCAACGCAAGGCCGACAGAAACGGAGAAATATTCTCCAATATCGCAGTCATGGCAGTCGCGGGCTTGAAACAAATTGCAATCTATCGGAAATTTCTGATACACTATAATACATTAATCACTCCCTTGATAAGGTTACAACCATGAAACCAAGCAAGCCCAAAACTCGAACAGCCTCTATACCGCAACCCAATGCGGCCTCTGCCTCGATGATTGAGCAAGCTTTACAGATGCATCAAACAGGCCAACTGGAACAGGCGGAAATTCTTTACCACAAACTGCTCCAGGAAAACCCTCGACACCAGGATGCCCTCAACCTGCTTGGCTTTCTGAATTATGAACGTGGACTCAAAGATCAAGCCATCGACTGGATCAAAAAAGCCATTGACGTCGATCCCCAACAGCCACTTTTTTATAATAATCTGGGCATTGTCCTCCAGAATCACCACAAACAAGACGAAGCCTTGCAGTGCTATCACAAGGCACTCGCCATCAATCCCTCTTACCATGCCGCCTACAGCAACATGGGTACCCTCTTGCAATCCATGGGGAAACTCGATGAAGCCATGAGTTGTCAAGAAAAGGCGATGGCCCTCAATCCTAACTTCTTCGAAGCCTACACCAACAAAGGCAATATCCTGTGCGATCAAGGGAAACTGGAAGAGGCCATCGAATGGTACAAAAAGGCCTTGACAATCAATCCCCAATACATCACCGCCATGCACAATATGGGGTATGTCTTGCAAAAGATGAACAAACTAGATGAGGCCAAACTCCAGTTAGAAAAGGCACTAGAGATCAAACCGAATTACCTCGAAGCCCTCAACTGTCTGGGCAATGTCTTTCAGGATCAAGGCCAATGGAAAAATGCCATTGCCTGCTATCAAAAGGCTTTATCATTCAATCCAAACTATTATGAAGCCTATTGCAATATGGGCAATGTCTTGTGTGATCAGGGCAATCTGGAAGAGGCCATTGCCTGCCATCAAAAGGCCTTGACCATCAAGCCGGATCTACACGAATCCTTCACCCACATGGGCAACGCTTTGCAACTGCAAGGCCGCATGGATGAAGCCATTGCCTGTTATAAACAGGCCCTAGTCATCAGCCCGCGCGACAAAACCGCCATGGAAAATCTGGGGGTCGCCTGCAATGTCCATGGCGACCTGCAAGGGGCCATCGAGTGTAACCGCAAACTGCTGACCATCCAGGAAAACAACCCCAACGTCATAGCCTCTCTGCTCAACCTGCTAAAACAGACCTGCGATTGGTCAGAGATCGATTCACTTTTCGACCAAATGATGACCTTGTTCAATTCCGGCGAAAAGATGATCAATCCCTTTGTTTTTTTGACACTCGCCACCACACCGAAACAGCAAAAAATCTGCGCTGAGTATTATATTGAGAAAAAATACCGTGCCCGGCGACACTTATGCGACCAACGCAGCTATGACAAGAGTGCGTCTCGTATCAAAATCGGTTATCTCTCCTGCGATTTCCTCAATCACGCCACCGCCATCTTGATTGCAGAACTGATCAAGCTGCACGACCGCAGCCGCTTTGAAATCCTGATCTATTCCTACAGCGACAACGACGGCAAGGAGATGCGCCAACGCATCATCGAAAGCAGTGACCAGTTCATCGACATTTTGCACGTCAATCACGAGAACGCTGCCCAGAAAATCCTGGAGGATGGGGTCCATATTCTCGTTGAACTCAAAGGGTTCACCAAAGGGGCTCGATTGGAGATCTCCGCCTTGCGTCCCGCCCCCATTCAGGTCAGTTGGCTTGGCTATCCAGGCACCATGGGAGCCACCTATATCGATTATATCTTTGCCGATCCGTTCATCATTCCTCATGGCCACGAGTCGGACTACACAGAAAAAGTTGTCCGTCTGCCCGATTGCTATCAACCCAACGACCGATTGCGCATTTATCCTGAACAGACCGGATCCCGTCAGGAACACGGCCTGCCAGAACATGGACTCATTTTTTCCAATTTCAATCAGACCTACAAGATCACCCCGGAAATTTTTGCCATCTGGATGGATGTATTGCGCCAGATCCCAGAGAGTTGCCTATGGCTGTTGGAATCCAATGACTTGGTGGCCGCCAATCTCTGTCGCGAGGCTGAAGCTCACGGCGTCAACCCCTCCCGACTCGTCTTTGCCCCCAAATTGCCGGTTCCCATCCACTTGGCCCGCTATCATCTGGTGGACTTGGTGCTAGACACCTATCCGGTGACCTCCCACACCACAGCCAGCGACGCGCTTTGGATCGGGGCTCCCTTGTTGAGCTATGTGGGCGACACCTTTGTCTCCCGTGTGGCTGGCAGTCTGTTGCACGCCATCGGCCTGCCCGAACTGGTCACCCACTCACTCGAAGAGTACGCCGCCCTTGCACTGGAGTTGGCACGAGATCCGCAACGGCTGCAAGCTCTGCGATACCGATTGCAAGCCAATCGTCTGACATCTCCACTATTCGACACACCCCGGTTCACCAAGGGTTTGGAAGCGGCCTATGAGGCCATTTGGCAACGTTATTGTGAAGGCGTGGCACCCGATCATCTGGACATCACCTTATCACCGACCAGCCCAAAACCACTCTCGTCCACACCCACTGTGGTTCAAAACTCTCCGATCATGCTGAGCATTTGCATTCCCACATTCAACCGTCATGAACAGCTCGCCTGCGCCCTCAACCATCTGAAATGGACTTTAAATTGCGATATTGCCATTGAGATCATCGTTTCAGACAACGCCTCGGATGATGATACCCCACGCATCGCGCAAGAGATGGGCCGCCTCTTTCCACGTTTTCGCTATGTTCGACAAGCTCACACGGTGGAAGAAGCCAATCACTCCCTCGCGACCATGCGTTTGGCCCACGGCCAATACTTCATCTGTTTGGCGGATCATGACCGCTTGGTTCCAGAGGTCGTGTTGGCAGAAATTGCCTATTTAAACCAGCATGACGATATCGTGGCCAATCATGCCCCATGGCGGTTGTGGAACGACCTGACCAATACGGATATGGGAACCTTTTATCATTTGGATGAACCGATCACTTTCTCCAAAGCGCAAAGTGCTGAAATGTTCAACACCATTCTCTCGCGGCACATTTTTCCTGAAATCGCGATCTATCGCACGGCGAGCTACACAAAGGTATTGTTTGATTGTTCTTATGTATGCACTCCATTTGTCATGGAGTTCAGGGCGTTGCACTATGGCAAGATCCGTTTCCAACCCACCCCTTTTTATATTTCAGTCGTTCAATCCCCCATCCAGACCCGCAACACTCCAAAAGACGCCACACGTCTGCTCAGTCGTCTGGATCACTATCGTGCTGGCCTCGAAATCGCAGCCTCCCTGGCACTGAGCAACATCGGCATGACCGAATTCAATGAGGGCAACCGCATCGTGGTATTGGATTTGATCAATGATTTTCTGATCAAGCGAACCCTGGTGGCCGCAACGGTTGCCTTAGCGCAGGGCAATCCCATTGCCGCCTCCCTCTTTTTAAAACGGGCACTCCTCTGGTGCAAAAGTGATACCGAAAAAAATTTCATCCGTGAGATGGAGTCGGAAGTCGTGACGGGGGCGACCTACCAAGCCATCAAGGAACTCTTTGAAATGACGGTTGATGTTCAACGCATTGTGTTGTGCAACGTCAGCAACCCAGAGGTCATTAGCGCAAGTTTCCGTATCATTGCCCCAGAAATCTCTGTTGTGGTGCGCAACTTGCAGACTGCATTGAACGAGCCTGATTGGCAGGCCTGCCTGTATCTAACAGAACAGGAATCGGTGCGACACTCCCTCCATGAGGCTGGTCTAGAGATAGGCAAAGTGTTACTAACTACCGATTTACTATACCTTTTCCGTGTTACATCATGAATTGGATTATGAAACGTGCCTGATTCATTCAAAGTGTTTGACGTACTGGTCTCCGAGCTTGCTCGCATAATGCAACCGACCACATTTTTGGATATTGGTTGTGGTTACGGCAAATATGGCTTAATCCTACGCTCGGAAGTCCCAACGTGTCATCGCATTGGCATTGAAGTCGAGGAGCAGTATGTAAACCAATTTCGACTTGATTTGCTCTATCATGAAATCAAAATCATGGACGCCTCAACTCTGGTCCGGGGAGATAACAATGAAAATTATGATCTTGTGATCATCGGGGATTGCATTGAACACATGCCAAAATCCCAAGGAATTGATCTACTCAATTTTCTCACCTACCGTGCGGGTTGCATTATTGTCCTAGCTCCTGAATTTATGGTGCAAGATAACCTGAATGGGGTCAATTCAGAAGCCCATCTATCGGTTTGGAGTCGAGCCGATTTTGCTTGGCATGATGCTTGGGCTTATGAGAATTCGTCGATGATCAATCTCTATATAATGCGGGGCTATCGACATCCCATTAACTCATTCATCCGATTGATTCACACACTGAACCAAAAAAAAATCCAAGTAATGAATTTTGACGGTACACAACCCGTCCGAGACTCACAATTGGAGTTGGTTCTATCCCATCATTCGCCAGCATTGACAGGCTCTGCGATGGAAGTTTTGCGCCAGGAGACCGAAACCGCAATGACGCAAGGTCGTGTTGAAGATGCCTTGCGCTTAATCCTACAACTTAAAAAAGAGTACTCGGATCCAAATCCCTTTACAGGGGAATTCCTTCACAATGTGACAGAATTCGTCGTGGAACGCTTTAACAGTTGCATAGAACAGAACAATTTAAAGCTCGCAGAATCCACGCTGTTGGTCATAATGAATATTTTTTCTGTCAACCAATACATTTTGCAACAGGCGTTCGCTCTCTATGAAAAAATGGGAGAAGTAAAAAAGGCTTTAGCCATTCGGGAACAGTTGATTGAGTACTGTTACCAGCATGGTGAAATCGATGAAGCAATCAACCAGCGCATTCAGCTTGCGCGCGCCATAAATACCTTGGAAAGCCCTTTATACGTATTTTATAATCTTTACTTGATCGTAAATCATTTTCTAATGGGAAATCTGGATACTGACAAGTGCCGCTTGATCGAAGAGATGGTTGCTCTGGCGCACCAAGTGAAGTCCGAAAAGATTGTACCAGACTCGTTGGAGATCTATTATCAATCTGCCATGAAAGGGATTGATATCCCATTGCTATCAACCCCACTCCCGATTGATTCCGTGTGGCCTGACATGGTATTTGCGACCTCAACGGGTCACATCCTAGATGAAGCGGCACTCAAGGCAGAGATGGCACGACAGCAAACAAAAATTCTGTTTTTTGTGGCTGCGGATGAGATCTATGTACAAAAATATGGCCAATTATATGCCTCATCGGTCTTAAAAAATTGCGATACTCCCTGTTTGGTGATTATCCATGTGATTGGAGCGGCAAAACAACTCGCGCGCGTAGCCTCGCAGGTCGGCCTCAATAACCCTCGTTTATTCTACTCAGCGGATTTTTTTGATCCCACTCTGGTCACCGCACAGTGCCATACCACGCCTCCCTTCAAGACCCACGCACTCGCGGCCCACTACCAGAGTGCCCGTTTTATTTGGTTGGGTTATCTTCTGAATCGATTCAATCTGCCCATTTTCGTATCGGACATTGACTTGGTGTTACAGCGGGGAGTTGAGTCATTGTTGGCGCGCCACACCCAGAATGACGTCGTGTTGTTCAGACATGAGCATCATCCCAATTTTCAATTCTATAATAATAAATTCAATGCCGCTTTAATGCTGGTGCGCCCCACCTTCATTGGAGAGACTATGGCGCGTTTCTTCAAGAAATATCTAGAGATCGCCTTAAGCAAAGACCATATTGATCGTTTTATAGACCAAGTAGCCTTGACAATGACTCATCATTATATCTGTCGCATCCCCTCGGCCCAGATTGGATTTTTTGATGAGTTGGATATCAACACGGAACTGTTTGTCTACGACTCTTACCCTGAGAATAATTTTATATTTTTTCGTATAACCAATTTTATCGACTCTGACAGATCAGGATTCACTGAAAAGTTTATTGGTTAGCTCATTAGAACATGATCATGATTTTTGCCATTCCTGGGGAGGCGGTGAACCGCCTCCCCAGACCCCTCCACCCTTTTTTTTTAAT
>JADFYY010000078.1 GCA_015232825.1 Magnetococcales bacterium | reverse complement strand
CTGAAAGAAACAAACCTGTTCACAACTGGCCGCAGAGGCCTGCCAGCCCAAACTCTCATAGAAGGCGCGTGATTTGGATAGGTTACGGCATCCAAGAGTGACCAGTGAAAGACGTTGGTTCATGTGAGTTCCTTTTTTTTCGCTTCGCCTATCTGTTCGCCATCTATGTTTGTGCTGTTAATCTTACGTGCAAAAATGGATCTCGTTTTTGCCATGGAGTAAGGCCCTTGTTTTTGGGGGTCTGAACGGTTACGCTGATTTATGAGAATAAATCAAAAAAGGACCGTCAACAAGCAGTCAGAGTGTCGATTCGGTTGGCCATCAAGGAGGCCAAATGAAATGTTTGGTTTATTGAATGTCTGAAATCACCCAGCCACATGATCGGTTCATCAAGTTATTGCTTTCCGATCCTGAGAAAGCGAGAACACTTGTGCGTGAGCGTTTGCCAAAGGAGGTCGCCGAACTTTTGAGTTCTGATCTGCCGGAACTGGTGGAGGTATCGTTCGTTGATGAGGAACTGCGTGGTCACCTGACTGACCGTCTTTTTCGGGTGCGTACCATCCGTGGACGGGTGGCGATGCTTTATGTGCTGATCGATCACAAGAGCTACGCAGACGAATTTGTCAGCTTTCAGTTGTTGAAGTATAAGGTGGAGGTGTGGAAACAGTGGGTACGGGAAAACCCGGAATGGAAACTGCTGCCATGCATTGTTCCATTCATTTTTTATCACGGGGAGACCGAATGGAGGATACCGAATGAATTCATAGCGATAGTGGATGTCGAGGAAGGTTGGCGTCCATTCCTCTTGAATTTCCATTTCCCGGTTTTCGATCTGGGAAAAGTGCCGAATCGTCAGCTTTCTCAGCATCCCAGATTACGGGCATGGCTGGTGGCGGCCAAATATGCCACCCGCACTGGCAAGCAGCTGCGGATGAAAAAAGATCTGATCCGAGTGCTGACCAAGGCGGGAGAGGATTTTTATGTCATTATGCGTTATATTGTTGAAACTTATAAAAGTTATGATGAACCAATTGTGCGGGAGATCATCCGCGCCGTGCATCCAGAGGAGGAAAATACCATGATGTCTCAATTTGCGCAGGATATTATCGCCAAAGGCAATCCAGAGTGGGCACACATGGTCCGCCAGGATGGCATCCAGATCGGAGAGCAGAAAGGCGAGGCCACGATGCTGACTCGCCAATTGCAACGCCGTTTTGGTGTTGTACCTGCCTGGGCCAGTGAAAAAATCGCCCAAGCTGATATCTCCTCTTTGGAGGAGTGGGGGCTTCGATTTGTTGATGCCCATTCACTGGACGAGGTTTTTTCGGATAAGAGGTGACGAGATTTTTCCGAAACCACAGAAGAGAAAAACGGCAACTCTTCCAATAATTGGCGTTACGGCTTAAAAAGGGCCGCTTTGTGTGGATGCCTGGACTCCATGTGCAGTCGCTTGAGAAACGAACCTAGGGATTCCATATATAAAGGATCATCAATCAAAAAGGCATCGTGACCGTGGATGGAGTGGAACTGTTCAAAGGTGACATTCTTTTGATGCCAGTTGAGCAGCTTGACCAACTCCTTGGAACGTGAGGTGTCAAATCGCCAGTCTGTATCAAAACTAACCACCAAAAGTCTTGCTGTTACTTTCTGTAAACGTTTGGTGGTTGTTTCAGGGTCAGGGAATGGATCAAAATAATCCATAGCCTTTGTGATATAAAGATAGGTGTTGGCGTCAAACTTTTTGACAAAAGAGGATCCCTGGTAGTGCAAGTAGCTTTCAACGGCAAAGTCCCGTTCAAAGCCATAGGAGAGTTGTTTGCGGTCTTGTAGTTGACGACCGAATTTTTCGTGTAATCCCTTCTCTGAAAGATAGGTGATGTGGGCGATCATGCGGGCTAAGGCCAGTCCGTTGACGGGACGTTCCACATCGTCACCATAATAATCCCCACCATTGAAATTGGGATCCACCATGATGGCCTGTCGCGCCACGGCGTTGAAGGCGATGTTCTGCGCGGAAAGACGCGGCGTGGAGGCAATGATAATGACGGCTTGTAGGGCGTCGGGATAATCCAAGGCCCACTGTAAGGCGATCATCCCCCCCATGGAACCACCCGCTACAGCCAATAGTTTGGGAATTTTTAGATGGTCAATCAAAGCCTTTTGCAAACGGGCCATGTCGGCAATGGTGATCATGGGAAATTGTAAACCAAAGGGGCGTCCCGTGGCCGGATTGATGCTAGATGGCCCCGTGGTGCCGTCACATCCCCCTAGATTGTTGCTGCAAATAATAAAATAACGATCCGTGTCAAAGGGTTTTCCAGGACCGATATAATTGTCCCACCAACCCGGCTTGCGCTCGTCTTCGTGATGCCGTCCAGCGGCATGGGCATTGCCAGAGAGCGCGTGACAGATCAAAAGCGCGTTGCTCTTGTCCGCATTCAGGTGACCATAAGTTTCATAGGCTACCTGAACCGGGGCTAATGTGGCCTCACAGTCAAGAGCCAAAGAGGATCCCTCGTCGGTAAATAAATGCGCATACTGAGTGGCGACGATCCCAACAGATTGGGGTGTTTGTTTGGTTGTGTCCATTTGGATTCTTGGTGGAATTCGGTTGTGTGGCGGTTAGACCCGTTAATTGAGCCCGGATGCGAACCATTTTACCGGGTTTTGATCTATGAAAGAAAGGGGTGGTGTTGTTTTTGTTTGCCAGTAGAATGTTTTTGTAATGGCTGTTATCAAGGCATGATAATTGCTTAATGGTTGATGGGTATTGTGTAAATCGAGTTGGTGATTCTCCGGCATGGCCCGGACGGGTCTTTGTGAACGTTTGGGGGATAGGTGGCATGGTTCAGTTATTGAAGCGATTCAAGGGGTTCAACGATATCTTCATGGCCTTGGGTATTCTCATGGTCTTGATGATCATGATTATTCCTGTGCCAGCGTGGGCGTTGGATATCTTTTTGTCTGTCAATATCTCTCTGGCCATCGTCATTCTTCTGACGACCGTCTATGTTCACAGGCCGTTGGATTTTTCTTCTTTTCCCAGCGTCTTGTTGATCACCACCATGTTTCGTTTGGCGTTAAACATTGCCACCACCCGTTTGATCCTGCTCCATGGGGCGCAAGGGGAGGGGGCCGCCGGTGAGGTGATTCGTTCGTTTGGTCAGTTCGTGGTCGGGGGTAACCCCGTGGTCGGAACGATCATCTTCGGCATTTTGGTGATCATCAACTTTGTGGTTATCACTAAGGGTGCCGGGCGCATCGCTGAGGTGGCGGCCCGCTTTACCTTGGATAAAATGCCTGGTAAGCAGATGGCGATTGATGCAGACCTCAACTCTGGGCTTATCTCGGAAAGTGATGCCAAACTCCGGCGTCGCGAGATTGAACAGGAATCTGAGTTCTTCGGAGCCATGGACGGTGCCTCGAAATTTGTTCGTGGGGATGCCGTGGCAGGCATCATCATCACATTTGTCAATATTATTGGTGGGTTTATTATCGGTGTTGGTCAACATGGGCTCTCAGCTGGCGATTCGGCTAATATCTACACCCTTTTGACCGTTGGTGATGGTTTGGTGGCCCAGATTCCGGCGTTGATCATCTCCACCGCTGCCGGTTTCTTGGTTACTCGCGCCTCCTCAGATGAAAATCTGGGCGAGCATGTGGGTGGGCAACTGACGGCTCAACCACGGGTTATTTTGTTGAGTTCCGGGGTGTTGGGGTTGTTTGCCATCATTCCGGGTATGCCTACGGTGCCGTTTGCCATGTTGGCGATTCTTTTGGGGGTGTGGGCCTATTTTCTCTTCAAGAAATTGGAACGTACCGAACGGCTTACCGTTAACAAAGAGACGGCCCAGGCGCGCAGCGAGGCTGCGGTGGAGGAACCCATCGAAAATTTCTTGGCCCTGGACCTGTTGCGGTTGGATGTCGGTTATGGCCTGATCTCTTTGGTGGATGAGAGTCAGCAGGGGACGTTGCTCGATAAAATCCGTTCCATTCGCAAGCAGTTTGCCTCGGACATGGGCTTTGTGGTGCCGCCAATTCACATCAAGGACAATTTGCAAATCCGTCCGGGTGAGTACGCCTTCTTGATCCGTGGGGTGGAAGTGGGACGTGGCGAACTCAAAACCTCGCAATTTCTGGCCATGGAGGGAGGCGCGGTCTCTGGGCAGATCGATGGAACGCCTACTGTGGAACCGGCTTTTGGCTTGCCTGCTTTATGGATTTCTAATAATGACCGGGAACGGGCGGAAATGATGGGGTATACCGTGGTGGATCCGGCTACGGTGTTGGCGACCCATCTGACCGAATTGATTCATATTCATGCCCATGAAATGTTGAATCGTCAGGAAGTGCAGAACTTGTTGGATATGACCGCTAAGACGCAGCCTAAGTTGGTGGATGAGTTGATTCCCCATGTGATCACCTTGGGAACGCTGCAAAAGGTATTGCAGGGGTTGTTGAGGGAACGGGTGTCGGTGCGGGATATGAGTACGATCTTAGAAACCGTTTCGGATTATGCCAGAGTGGTGAAGCAACCGGCCCAGTTGGTGGAGTTGTCACGGCAGGCTTTGGCCCGTTCGTTAGTGACGCGCTATTTGGATGAGGATGGACGGCTTGCCGTCTTGATCCTGGGGGCGGATGCGGAAAATCTGGTGAACGAGGCCATTGTGGATGGGGAGTATGGCTCTTATCTCTCTTTGGCCCCGAGGGCCGCTGGTTTGCTGATGACGCGGATTCGCGATGCCGTGGATCGTATCGCCTCTCAGGTGCAGCAGCCGGTCATTATTACCGGGGCTAGGGCGCGACCGTTTTTTAAACAGGCGGCTGAGGCGACTTTACCGCATTTGGCGGTACTGTCACAAAATGAAATTCCCACTAATATTCCTGTTCATTCTCTGGGGACGGTGACGCTCTCTTAAGGAGGGCGTGATCACTGACAGTCAAGGATTTGACCGTATCATGAACGTTATGAAATTTCAGGCGCGGGATATGCGCGAAGCACTCCAGATCGTCAAGGAGCAGTTGGGGCCTGACGCGGTGATTCTTTCCACGCGGAGTGTTCGCGAAAAGCCGACCGGTGGAATGGGCTTGGGAAAAACGTTGATTGAAGTCACGGCCTGTCCGAGTCCAGCGTCGCAAGGAGGTGGGGCGGTCGCGATGAAAGCGGCACCTGCTGGAGCGGTGGTACCGGGTCGTTTTTCGGCGGTGGTGGATGACCCGGTGGAGAGACCCGTACCAGAGACCTCATCCCGGTTGGCTGAGGCGCGGATGCGCAGTGAGAAGCCTGTCATGATGAAACCTCCTGTCTCTGCTACAGCGGCACGGAGTGCGGCACCACGCGAGGTTGACCCGCCAATTCCACAGATTCCGCAAGGATTGGGTGAATTGCCCCCAGAATTCCCGGTTCTCGGTGATGCGTCTGGGTTGGATGTGATGAGCAAACGTCATTACGGCACCCTTTTGATGCATGGCGTGGAGGAACCGATTGCCCGAAAGATGGCCATGATGGATCAATCTGGCACCGAACGGGGATTGGATGTGGCTTTTTCTCGTACTTTGAAGTTTCGGGATCCCTTGGATGGCAAATCCCGCGTGATTGTCCTGGTGGGGCCGACCGGGGTTGGCAAGACCACGACCTTGGCAAAATTGGCAGCAGAACTGATTTTAAACCGGCAACGTTCCGTTGGCATGATCACCTTGGATACTTTCCGGGTTGGGGCCGTGGCGCAACTGGAGACCTATGCCAAGCTGTTGCAGGTTAGGCTGGTGGTGGCTCGTACTTTGTCGGAAGTCAAGGCGGGGTTGCATTCTTTGAATCGGTGTGACTTCGTGTTGGTGGATACGGTTGGCTCTAGCCATTACAACCGACGTCAGGTCAACTCCACCGCTGGACTGTTGCCCATCATGGGGGATGACCGCGAGGTGATTCTTACCATGGCGGCCAATGTGCGGGAGACAGAACAGCAGGCGATCTATCGACGTTTTTCCGTGTTGAAGCCAACCGGGTTGATTTTTACCAAACTCGATGAAACGGTTACCTATGGCGGCATCTTGAATGTGGCGGTTCGGGCGGGTATGCCTTTGACCATGTACACCAATGGTCAGCGGGTGCCGGATAATTTTGGCTGGATGTCGCCGAAAAGTATGGCACGTTGGTTTCTGGAAGAGCGGGATTTGGATCAGTGATGTTTTTGGCGCACGAATTGCTTAACTTGGTTATTGCCAATTTTTTTGATCCGTATTTATCCAGCGGGTTTTGATGGCTGGCCCGATAGTGTGGTTGCAGGAAAGCGAGGGAAGCTTGGGATATGATTAATGAGCTGGATGATCAGGTCGCGACATTGAAGGAGTTGGTGCGCCGAAAGGGGTTGAATACCCCAACCGGGACACTCTCTTCTCCTGCGGTGAACGAGGAACTGTCTCAACGAAAAGTGCCGCATACCATGGCCATTACCAGTGGCAAGGGCGGGGTGGGCAAGACTTTGGTGACGGTCAACCTTGCCATTCAGTTTGCCCGTCAGGGACTCAAGGTATTGTTGATCGATGCGGATTTGGGATTGGCGAATATTGACGTGGTCTTGGGCATGTCAACACCACAGTATACCATTCAGGATGTACTGGAGGGAAATTTGACGTTGGACCAAGTGGCCGTCGAAGGGCCTGAAGGGATCACGGTTTTGCCAGCGGCGTCTGGGGTGACGGCTCTTTCGGTATTGACCGAAGAGCAGAAAATCGCTTTGATGGATCATATTGACCATTGGAATGCCGATTTCGATGTGGTGTTGGTCGATACCGGGGCGGGAATTTCTGAAAACGTGCGCTTTTTTGTCTTGGCCGTAGAGCGCATCATGGTGGTGGCTACCCCAGATCCGACCAGTGTGACCGATGCCTATGCCTTGATGAAAGTGTTGTTCCTGAACCATCGTGCTTCTCATTTTGATTTGGTGGTCAATCAGGTGCGCGATGAAGCTGAGGCCAAGGAGGTCTATCGTACCCTGGCCCAGGTGGCGGATAAGTTTTTGAATATCGTGTTGAATTTTGTTGGTTTCATACCGGAAGATACTCAGTTGGCCCAGTCGGTGCGGCAGCAGAAACCGGTTTCGATTGCCTTTCCGAACGCGCCAGTCTCTCTGGCGTTTCATAAGATGTCAAAAAATCTGTTGCGTATGTGGCAGCAAAAACGTCACGAGGAGGGACGGATGATTTTCTTCTGGCGGCGGCTGTTGAAAGACGCTCCTGGGCAATCTGAGTCATGAGCCAGGGGGGGCGACATGTCCAAGAGATCGGACGGGATTAAAGATCCCATGGACAATGATCAGGGAAAAACCTGGGAAGGTTTGACCCGTGATGAGGTCATTTTGAAATATGCCCCCATTGTCAAATATGTGGCCAGTCGTATTTCTATGAAACTGCCTCAATCGGTAGACATTGACGATCTTGTGCAAGTCGGTATCCTTGGATTGATTGATGCGGTATCCAAATTTGATCCGCATCGGGGTATCAAGTTTCAGACCTATGCCGAGTTTCGTGTTCGGGGTGCGATTCTGGATGAGTTGCGTTCCATGGACTGGGTGCCGCGTGCGGTTCGGCAATCCGCCTCGCAGATTCAGGAGACCTATCTCCTTTTGGAGGGGGCCCACGGCAAAGCGGTTGAAGATGAAGAGGTGGCCGCCCATCTAGGACTTACGCTGGATGAGTTCTATCGTAATCTGGATGCCGTGCGGGGAATATCCATTCTTTCGTTTGATGATTTGCGTCCCTCTCTAGACGAAGATGAGTGGGATGTGTTAGAAATGTTGGCCGATCCTGATATCGTGGATCCGGTGGACAGTATTGGGTTGAATCAACTTCGTCTTTCTCTTTCGGATGCCATAACCTCTTTGCCGGAAAAAGAACGATTGGTAGTCACCTTGTATTATTTTGAAGAGTTGACCATGAGCGAGATTGGTGAGGTACTGGGTTTGACCGAATCGCGTATTTCTCAATTGCACAGCAAGGCGGCTTTGCGGATGCGGGCGCGCATGCGGCGGACCTCTGGGCGAAGCTCGTGAATATCTGGAATCTCCTTGAAGTATTGTGCTTCATGGCTCTCTATTTGGCCATCTCTTTGGTTTTTATTCAGGTGCAAAAATTGCGGGAGGAGTTAAAGACGACCCGCGAGGAACCCGATGTCGAGCCGATGGATCCAGCGGTGTACGCAGCCACGTTGCGTCGGGAGATGGCCGCCATGGAGGGGCGTCTTGAAAAGGCCTTGCATACCTTGTCAGAACAGATGCAGCCGGAATTAAAGGGCATCCATGATGAGATTCGCTATATGGTCCGTCCTGGCAACAACATGAACACCTCTCATCACACCAACATGGCGGACAACAGCAGCCCCTCTAGTATGTCGGACGCTTATCGGGAGGCCCGTTTGTTGTTGGCCAACGGCGTGGATGAGGAACGGGTGGTGAACGAGACTGGCTTGACCGTCGAGGAAGTCAGTCTTTTGAAACGGATTCATCAAAATCAGCCGGAATAACACCTCCAATCATTTACGGGGCGGCCCATGATCATCTCTGGAACCTTGACCGGACCGGGTGAAACCGCCTCTTCCACATCGACACCCGCCTCTCCCCCCACATTGACCGAAGGCAAGATTTTGCTTGGACGCATCAGCCAAGTTGGGCCGGATGGTCAAGGCGTGGTTCGATTTCCCAATGGCAGTGGTTTGACATTTTCTGGCGGTCAGGGGTTACGGGTTGGTGAGCCGGTCACTTTGGAAGTGACTCGTTTGTCTCCTGAGGTGACCATGCGTTTGGTTGCCTCTGAATCTGGGAGTGCGGCCAATCTGGCGCAGTATGCCGAACAGAGCTTGATGCGGGCTCCCGATCTTTTGGGAAAATTGATGCACTGGGCCGGATTAAACCAGAATGACAAGGGGGCGTTGGGTCGTTCTGCGTTTATGGTTTCGGGGCGGGAGAGCTTGGCTGGGGTGTTACAGCGGATTTTGCCCAATGTGGCGACCGAGGGGTTGCTCAAGGGGGATGGTGCGGGTTTGGTGCGGTTGTTGGAGATGGGATCTCGACAAGAGGTGGTGGATGCAGTCCATCTGTTGCGTCAGGCCTCAGCCGGTTTGCGTCTGGAAGGGGGAGTTGAGGGGGGGCGTGAGGTCGCGGCAGAAGTGGCTGTGGCACGCAATGCCTTGCAGAGACTGGGGGATTTATTGGCTTTGCAACACATCCTACCGCAAGCGGTCGCTCCAGAGGATGGGGGGGCTTTGTTGGGGTATCGTCTTTTTTGGTTGACGGATGGGGGGTTGGGGGAGGCCATCTGGCGGCGGGAAAAGGAGAAAAAAGGTCGTGGTGGACGGGCTGGGGAGGAGTCCGCGTTGTCGGTTTTGCTTTCGTTGAACATGACTCGTCTGGGCATGGTGCAGGTTCGTCTGGTGTATGGTGAAGGGATGCTGCAAGTTAAAATCGCGGCCCGTCAGGAGGAGGCCTTGGCAACTTTGCGCCAAAGTATTGGGGAGTTGCGGCAGAATCTTTTGGCTGCGGAACTCCCTTTACGCATTTTGGATCTTGCCATGTTGGGAGAAGGGGAGATGAAGGCCGAAAGAGTGCGTGCTTTGGGTATGGGAGCTGGATTCAATGCCGAGGTTTAAGTGGGAGTGGGTGGGAAAAGCATGACAAATTCCGGTGCAACGCAAGAGCCGTTTCGGCGGCGGGCTGTGGCATTGCGCTATCAACGCAACCAAGATGCGGCCCCACGGGTGACGGCGTCGGGGCAGGGGTTGATTGCCGAGGCCATCTTGAAAAAAGCACGGGAGGCCGGGATTACCCTGATGGAAGATCCTGATCTGGTGAATCTATTGGGAAAGGTTCCGGTTGGCGATGCCATTCCTCCGACTCTTTATAAGGCCGTGGCTGAAGTGTTGGCTTATGTGTACCGAATGAACAAGAGCTTTTCAGTTTGATTGGGGTGTGGTAACGTGTCTTTTTGCACGCAACCATTCTGGAGGGATCATGGGTAAAGAAAAACGGTGTTTTCCTGACAGTTGTGATAGCATTGCCAATGAAATCAGTATGCGCCTGGATTATTTGTATAAACGTCATGCCGCGCTGGTGGGACGCATGGATGATGTGGAGAGGGTGACTAGGGAACGTTTGGAACAACTCGGTGATCTCGCCACACAGCAGCAGACCTTGTTGCGGATGGCTAAGGAACAGGAGGAGGAGAGTAATCGAATTTTTGCCAATCAGAATGAACTGTTGCACTCCCTGCATGACACCTTGGGTGACATCCATGAAAGGCTGCGGCAGTTGTCGGAGCGGCAGGATGCCCTGATGCGTCGGGTTGCTGTCACGACCGTATCGAAGTAAAATGAATCTCTTATTTTTGCCTTATCTCTTTTATGCATGGGTATCTCGATTATGACCGAATTGGCTCCCACTGTTGATTTTATTCGCGACATTATTTCCCGTGATCTTGGGAACCTAGTCAATGATGGGCGATTGCATACCCGTTTCCCCCCAGAACCTAATGGTTACTTGCATATCGGCCACGCCAAATCCATTTGTTTGAACTTTGGCGTGGCAGCGGAGCATCCTGGCGGACAGTGCAATTTG
The DNA here is from genome assembly GCA_015232825.1 of Magnetococcales bacterium. Lineage (GTDB taxonomy): Bacteria > Pseudomonadota > Magnetococcia > Magnetococcales > Magnetaquicoccaceae > Magnetaquiglobus. Next base: position 2,493 of record JADFYY010000078.1, on the reverse strand, counting down.
CGCTTTGATGATACCAATCCAGAAAAAGAGGACGTTGAATATGTCGATTCCATCCAAGAAGATGTCCGTTGGTTGGGATTTACCTGGGAGGATCGTTGTTTTTATGCCTCGGACTATTTTTCCCAGTTGTATCAGTTGGCTGAAAAGCTGATTGAGTTGGGCAAGGCGTATGTTTGCGATCTCTCTTCTGTTCAGATGCGGGAGTATCGGGGTACTTTGACCGAGCCAGGGCAAGAGAGTCCTAATCGGAATCGAGGTGTGGCAGAGAATCTGGATTTGTTCCGCCGGATGCGGGCCGGGGAGTTCCCGGATGGTGCCAAGGTCTTGCGGGCCAAGATCGATATGGCCTCACCCAACATGAACATGCGTGATCCAACATTGTATCGCATCCGCCGGGTGATTCATCACCGTACTGGGGGGGAGTGGCTCATTTATCCCACTTATGATTATGCCCATGGCTTGTCGGATGCTCTGGAGTGCATTACCCATTCGCTTTGCACCTTGGAGTTCGAGGATCATCGTCCTTTGTACGATTGGATTCTGGATCAATTGCAACTGCCGTGTCGTCCCCGTCAGATCGAGTTTTCCCGGTTATCGTTGGAATACACGGTGATGAGTAAACGCAAGCTGCACGCATTGGTTCAATCGGGTGCGGTTGCGGGTTGGGATGATCCCCGCATGCCCACCATTTCTGGTTTGCGTCGGCGCGGGTTCACGCCAGAATCGATTCGGGATTTTTGTCGTTGCATAGGCATCTCCAAGTCTCCGAATCGGGTGGAGTATGCCCTGTTGGAAAACTGTCTACGGACGGATCTGGAGGCTCGTGCCCCCCGTGCCATGGCGGTATTGCATCCTTTGAAGGTGATCATTGAGAATTTTCCCGCAGATCGAGTTGAGGAGTTGACCGCAGCCAACCATCCCCAGAACGAGGCGATGGGCATGCGTACTCTTTATTTTACGCAAGAGATTTTTATCGAGCAGGATGATTTCCGTGAGGTGGCCAGCAAAGAGTATAAGCGGTTGGTGTTGGGCGGAGAGGTGCGGTTGCGTAACGGTTATGTCATTCGTTGTGAGGAGGCGGTCAAGGATCCGATCAGTGGGGAGATTGTGGCTTTGCGGTGTGTTTATGACCCGGCAACCCTGAATGTCAATCCGGTAGGCCGGAAAGTCAAGGGTGTGATTCACTGGGTCTCTGCGACCCGTTCGGTGGTCGGTGAAGTGCGGTTATATGCCCCATTGTTTACGGTTTCGGATCCCGATGGGTTGAAAGGGGAGATTGTTGAATACGTCAATCCTGAATCAATCCAGGTATTAACCAACTGTCGCCTGGAACCCTCCTTGGCGAGTGCGAATGGTGGGATTCCGTTTCAGTTTGAGCGACTGGGGTATTTTCATCGTGACCGGGAGGCTAGGCCAGATTATCCGGTCTTTAATCGCGCTGTGAGTTTGCGCGATGCTTGGGCTAAAATTGAACAGCGTCGTTAGATGGGGTGTGATCCAATGGGTGGATGTACAATCGACGAGGTTGAGTCCTTTGAAGAACCACCAGTTGATGGCGCAAAGCCAAATTTTCCATCTGCAAGGCAGTTCGGCTGCGGAAGATGTCGGCGATGAAGTGGCCTGCGATGATGAAAAGTGATTTCATGAAAGTGTTGCTCCAGTGGATTGATCATGAATGACATAGCAGGCTTAAAATGGAGGACGCCATGGGACAACTGGTAATTTCTGACGTGGATGATGGCCTGATTGATCAGTTGCATCGGTATGCTGCTTTGCATCAATATCCAATGGAGGAAATGTTGAGAGAAATCCTTGCCAAAGCGATTTCCGGCAAAATCATGAAAACAGCCAGTGGAATCGATGCACCTACATGTGCTGAAAAGCGGGGTCTTCCTTCCCAATTCAATAGCAGAGTTCATGAATCCGGTAATGAGTTGCCCTCGTTTCCTCAAGCAAATTATAGGTGGTTATTGACAGAACTTGAACGATGCCGTGCTTTGACCCCAGGTAGACTTAGACAATCGTCTGAGGATATCATCCGTGCTATCAGGGATGAGCAATGACCGTAATTGTGGATGCCAGCGTTGCGTTCAAATGGTTCGTAACTGAGAAGGACTCAACCACAGCGGTTTCATTATTGCATTCTGGGCAGCCGTTGTACGCTCCAGATTTAATTGTGGCTGAGGTATGCAACGCTGGATGGCGCGTATGGCAGAAAGGGGAAATCACTAACGAGCAACTCCAGATTATCAGCTTGAGGATTGGTGAGCCATTCTCGAAACTGGCGGGGTTGTCTCAACTTGCACCGCGAGCCATAGAGATCGCCAGTCTGCTCAAACATCCAGCTTATGACTGTTTCTACCTCGCTTTGGTCGAGCAAGAAAACACCTCTCTGGTTACTGCAGATGAACGCCTGATCTCACGGTTGACAGGTACACCATGGGCATCTTTAGTCGTTTCTCTTGCTCAATGGACTCCAACCAACGACAGCTC
>JADFYY010000077.1 GCA_015232825.1 Magnetococcales bacterium | reverse complement strand
GTATGTCCCTCCCGTGCAGCCTCTTCCAAACAAAGGATGATCACCGCTCGCACGCGACGCGGATCAATCGGTTCACGAACGAGACTAGGCGTATGGCAAATGAGGATGATTTTGTGCCAAAAAAATGGTGAAGGTATCACACTTCCCTAGCGGGTACCACCATCTTAAAATCTAAGACATTTTTAAAAGAGAGTTAAACCCTGGAGGAAAAAAATCCCCCAGGGCTTTTTATTGCGGATTATTAAAACTCCCGTAGAAGTTCATTGATTCCGGTTTTGGAACGGGTGCGTTCGTCCACGGTTTTGACAATCACGGCACAGTAGAGATTCGGACCAGGATCGCCATTGGGTAGGGGTTTGCCGGGCATGGTGCCAGAAACCACCACCGAATAAGGGGGAACACGGCCATAATGAATCTCGCCAGTGGTTCGGTCTACAATGCGTGTGGAGGCTCCAAGATAAACACCCATGGAAACCACCGACCCTTGTCCCACAATCACCCCTTCGGCCACTTCAGCCCGTGCGCCAATGAAACAATCATCCTCAATGATGACCGGATTGGCCTGCAAGGGTTCCAGAACCCCGCCAATGCCCACCCCGCCGGAAAGATGGACGTTCTTGCCAATCTGGGCACAGGAGCCTACTGTGGACCAAGTGTCTACCATGGTGCCAGAGTCCACATACGAACCGATGTTTAAATAACAGGGCATCAATACGGCCTTGGGGGCGATAAAGCTGCCCTTGCGCACTACCGCTGAGGGAACCACGCGAATCCCGGCCTCGCGAAACCGCTTTTTTTTCCAGCCCGTGAATTTTAATGGAATTTTGTCAAACCATCGCACATCTCCAGATGAAATCAATGTGTTGTCATTGATTTTAAAATAGAGCAAAACCGCCTTTTTGATCCACTGGTTCACCACCCAACCATGAATGGCGTCGGGGGGAACGGGGAGTTCTGCGGCGACCTTTTCGGCCACCCGCACAGTGCCATTGTCCAAAGCGTCAATGACCGACAAAATGGCTTGACGTAGCGTGGGTGAACAGTCGGGTCCAATGTTGGCGCGGTCTTCCCAGGCCTGTTCGATCATGGATTGCAGTTCCTGCATGAGACGTCTCCTTGGGTTTTATGGATGAGCGATGCAATCGTGAACACATGCGGCAATGCGCTGCATGGCGTCACGGTTTTGTTCCACAGAAGCCACCATGGCTACCCGGATGAAGGGGTCTCCAGGATTGCTGGCAAGATCCGGTGATGGCCGGCCTAGATAACCGCCGGGCAACGTGGTCACATTGTAGCGTTCATACAGGCGATGAGCAAAGCGTTCTCCTCCACCTGGAACTTGCAACCAGAGATAAAATCCAGCATCGGGCGCGTTGACGGGCAACAAGGGTGAGAGGATTTCTAAGGCGTCTGCCAGTTTTTGCCGATAGATCATACGGTTCTCTTCAACGTGGGATTCGTCTTGCCAAGCAAGAATGGCGGCCCGTTGAATGAACGGTGGCGTGGCGCATCCCGTATAGGTACGCAAATGCAGATATTTTTTGATGATTGTCGCATCCCCGGCCACAAAACCACTGCGGGCTCCAGGCAGATTGGATCGCTTGGATAAAGAGTGAAAGGCCAGACAACGGGAAAAATCTTTGCGACCCGCCAGCCAACAGGCCTGGAGAATGCCGGGAGGGGGGTGGTGATACCAGATTTCCGAATAGCATTCGTCTGAAACAATGACAAAATCATGACGGTCGGCCAAATGGAGGAGGGCTTGTAGACGCTCCAGTGAATAGGCCGCTCCCGTGGGATTGGATGGGGTGCAGAGATAGACCAGCTGCACACGGTCTAGCAGGTCTGGGGGGAGGGTGGTGAAGTCAGGTAGAAATCCCTCCTTAGCACCTGCGGTACAGTAGAGCGGTTCGGCTTCGGCCATGATGGCGGCCCCTTCGTAAATCTGATAGAAGGGATTGGGCATCAGAACAACGGGGGCTTGATGATGGATGGGATCGATTACGGCTTGGGCAATGGAAAATAAGGCCTCTCGTGTGCCATTGACAGGCAGAAGGTGTCGTTCTGGGTCTAGGGCTGTCGAGTCCAGGTGAAACCGCTTTTCAGCCCATTGACAGGCGGCTTGGCGCAGTTCCAGCAGACCTTTGGTTGAGGGGTAAATGGCGACTTCGTGCAAAGAGTCCTGTAGGGCCTGCAACAAAAAGGGCGCGGGCGGGTGTTTGGGTTCGCCAATGGAAAGATTGATTGGGGTGTGGGCTGGCGAGGGTCGGGTGTTGGCCAGCAGTGCCGCCAGTTTTTCAAATGGATAAGGTTCCAGCTTATTGAGTCGCGGGTTCATTGAGTCACCGTTTTAGTTTTGAGAATAGGTTTGACTTTTTTGTCATGGACATGTCCCCGGATCCATTGGACCAGATCGGACCAGATGGTGTTGACTTCCGTTTGGTTTGGCATGGCACCGGAAAGGGGGAGTTCAATGGTGATAATGGGCAATCTTTTTTGTACGCCAGCAAATCGTCCCAGGGAACCGGGATAGGTGCCGAGCAACGTGAGATAGAGGGCTCCCAACTGTTCGGGCGGGGTTGTCGGGGGACCGTCAAAATCGAGTAGTCCAAAGGGGGCGTGGACTGAGACAATCACATGTGGACGAAATCGTTCCATCTCCTCAACCACCCATCGCGACTCCGGTTCGCTCAAAGGTGCTGTGCCAGGAAAGCGGCGTGGATCGCTTTGGGTCCGATTGATCCAATACTCCCGGCTCTCCCGATGCCAGTCTAGGGTGGGAAAATTGCGGTTTAAGTCCACTCCATGGGCATTGGTGCGTTGCGATTTGGACTGTAACAGTCCATCTGGATTGACCAGAGGGGCAATGCGCCAGTGGAATAACCCGGAATGATGCGCGTTCAATGTCTCCATCCATTTAAAAACAATGCTGATGGATGAGTATTCATCACCATGGATGCCTCCCAGAAGCAAGATGCGTGCTTGGGGGGGACGGTTGGGTTGGGGTGGATACTCTTTCATGAGAATGGGGAGGCCGTTGACCGATTGACCGTTGGTCAATTGTAGATTTTGTCCTAGACACTCCTCCCGTTTGATACTGTTAAGTTTGCTGCTGATTTTGTTGCACATCTCTGCTACGGAGATGCCAGAGTATTTTTTTTCTGTTTTTTTTGTTGGTTTAGGTATGATATTTTCTTTAAAGGTATCCAAGACGATCTCCTCCATGGCATCCTGAGAGGAGAGGTTGGATGGATCCTCAGCCAAGCCCGTGCGTGGCAGGGGGGCCATGAGGAGCGGGATCATCCATAACAGGTGAAGGCGTGAATCGAGCATGAGTGGCTTTTGGTTTGAAGTGAGTTGAAGTAAATTCCATATTCAAACATGTCCGTCTTGTACTCTACAAGGGGAAAGCGCGTTAAATTGAAAAGCGATTTTTTTTTATTTGCTTGGATTGAGGTGTGCAGTGTGGCAGAATTATTGCTTGTTATGGACTATGTATCGGGTTAGGTGTTGCATGGATTGCAATGGCAAAGATGATTATTGATCGCATCGGACTTAGAAGAGCCATGAATAGACGAGATTTTCTTAAAACAGTGGCTGCGGGAACCGCAGGTGTCATCGGATCGTTCGGATTCGAAAGCGATGCCTTGGCAGATGCACTTCCTCCCTTGCCAAAGCTCTCGCCTAAGTCGCGGGTCGTGCATGACTCCCGCGAGGATGATCCTGAAACCTATTTGCACAAGGTGCGTTATTTCAATGAGGATCATCCTGACGATGTGTTTTTAAAGGAAAAGCAATTCGGTCTGCTGCAGTCCGCTCTCAAGCGGTTCAATCGCATTCAGGCCTTGGTGGGTTTTGGCAATTTTTATATCGTTGATTTTGATCAGGCCGTCTATATTGCTCAGACCCAAACCTCAGTCGGTGCTTTCAGCGTTGAGGAGCTGAATTTTCTGGAACAGCTCTTTTATGCCAGTGCTGCTGACTACGGATTCTATGGGGAAAAGCCTTTACGCAATCTCACGGATCGCATTCCCATGCAAGAGGTGGTTAAGTTACCGGGTACGGGCAATTATTTATTCCGGGGCCAGCCAGAGAACTTGTATCACCACTTCCGCAAGGAGTTGGGGGATCAGGTGGTGTTGACATCGGGTGTGCGTAGCGTGATCAAGCAGTTTCTGTTGTTTCTGACCAAAGTCGCGGAGAGCAATGGCAATCTTTCTCGTGCCTCTCGCTCTTTGGCCCCTCCTGGGTACTCCTATCACGGCGTTAGTGATTTCGACGTGGGACAGGCTGGCTACGGAACCTATAATTTTACCGAACGTTTTATCTCAACACCGGTCTTCAAACGATTGAGAGAGATGGGGTATCTCCGTTTGCGCTACCCTCGCGATAATTTATTGGGGGTCCGTTTCGAGCCTTGGCATATCAAGGTGAACGTCCACGCAGACGCCATTGGGCGTATTTGATTTTGTCGCATCCAAAGGAACGCATGGCCTGGATTGGTCTTGGGAGCAATCTGGGGAACTCCTGGGGTCTCTGTTCGCAGGCCATTGAACGTCTGAAAGGCCATCCACAGCTTCATCTGGTGACGCAATCCCCTTTTTATCGGACGCAACCGGTGGGCCCAGTTCGTGGTCAACGTTGGTTTCTCAACGGGGTGGTGGCCGTGGAGACCAGACTGGGTTCGCAAGCCCTTTTGCGTCTGTTGGGTCGCATTGAGGCCTCTTTAGGTCGGGATCGCAGACGAGAGATTCGTTGGGGGCCACGACGGATGGATCTGGATCTATTGTTTCACGGGGATCGGGTGGTTAGTACGCCAAAATTAATCCTGCCTCACCCCCGGTTGCACAAAAGACGTTTCGTCTTGCAGCCTTTGGCGGATGTGGTGCCAACCTGGGTGCATCCGATATTCGGCAAAACCATTGACACATTGCTCCAGGAGGTCGATGATAAGAGCTTGGTCACTCAATGGCCGGATGGGCGTGGACTTTTTTGATCAAGCTGCGACTCGTCTAAGCCTTGGGTGCGTATTATTGCCATACAGACGCCTGGATCACTCTTTTTTGAATGACCGGGACGGACGAACGAATCGCATGTTTTTATTTCTGTCAAGTTTTTGTCATCTTGTTGTTCTCGTTGCGGCGTGTCCCCTCCATTGGGACGGATCTCTTGCGCCATCCATCCAGAGGTATCCATGGCCCTGCATGTGACTGTCCCGGAACTGCTCCGCATGAAGCGTGACGGTCGGCGTATTGTCGCCGTGACCGCTTATGATTTCACCTTTGCCCGTCTGTTTGATCAGGCTGGGGTGGATGTTTTGCTGGTAGGGGACTCATTGGGCATGGTGATCCAGGGGCAGGAGACCACGCTTCCGGTGACTTTGGACCAGATGATCTACCATACCAGTGCGGTGGTTCGCGGTTCTTCTAATGCCTTGGTGGTGTGTGACATGCCGTTTGGCGTCTGCCATGGACCGCCTTCTGTGGTTATGGATGCCGCTGTGAGAGTTTTTAAGGAGAGCGGTTGCCACGCCGTCAAACTCGAAGGGGGGGAGCGCATGGTCGAGACCATTCGGTTTTTGACCAAACACCATATCCCGGTTTTGGCTCATGTGGGTTTGACGCCCCAATCGGTTCACGCCTTTGGCGGATTCAAGGTGCAGGGTCGGGGGGAGTTGGAGGCGAGTCGGGTGATGGAGGATGCCTTGGCCGTTGCTGAAGCTGGGGCGTTTGCGGTGATTTTGGAAGGGATCCCGACCCCGTTGGCGGCAGCCATCACCAAAAACCTGGAGGTGCCTACCATTGGCATTGGTGCGGGACCGGAGTGCGATGGGCAGGTGCTGGTTAGTTATGATCTATTGGGTCTGTTTGAGGGGATCCGTCCCCGTTTTGTCAAGCATTACCTAGAGGGGGGACAGGGAGTGCGGGATGCGGTCTCTCGGTTTGCTTTAGAGGTGCGGACAGGGATTTTCCCTGGGCCGGAACATGGATTTGATTCGTAGAATGAAACTGCTGACCGATCTCTCTTCATTGACTCAATGGACCGCCTCCTGCCGTGCTGCAGGCGGAGAGATTGGTTTTGTGCCAACCATGGGGGCTTTGCATTTAGGCCATATGGCGTTGATCCATGCGGCGCGCAAAGCGTGTGCGCATGTGGTGGCCTCGATTTTTGTCAATCCGACCCAATTCGGACCCAATGAGGATTTTGCCCGTTATCCCCGCACCTTGGATCAAGATCGACAATTGTTGGCAGAGGCCGGGTGTGATGCCTTGTTTGTCCCAGAGGCTGGAGAGATTTATCCCGTTGGCTTTCAGACATCGATCCATATAGAACTGGGTAATTCTCTGTGCGGACGGATGCGACCAGGCCATTTTGACGGGGTGGCTGTGGTGGTGACGATTTTGTTGAACCGGGTGCGACCGGATGTGGCCTTTTTCGGGTTGAAGGATTATCAGCAGTTTCTTTTGATTCGGCGGCTAGTAGGCGACTTGGCCATGCCGGTGCGGGTGGTGGGAATCCCGACTGTGCGGGAGGCGGATGGTTTGGCTATGTCGAGCCGCAATCGTTACTTAACAGCGGATGAGCGGCAGCGGGCTGGATTTTTGTATCAGGCTTTGATGGCCGCTCGTCAGGCGTATCGCCAGGGAGAACGGGATGTGCAGGTACTTGAAGCCCTTTCGCGTCGCATTTTGGAGTCAGGCGGGGTTGATGGGGTGGAGTATATTGAACTGAGGGATGCCCAGACCTTGGAGCCAGTCGTGGTGTGCAGGGATAATAACGCACCTGTGATGCTGGTGGCGGCCAGGGTGGGTGGCACACGTCTGATTGACAATATGGTGTTGTCAATTGTGGATTGACGATGGTTTTTTATCTAAACAAAGGGATGTGTTGTGATGGAGATTTCTTTGCTGAAATGTAAGCTGCATCGGGCTTCGGTCACGGAGACGCATGTGGATTACGAAGGATCTTGCGCCATTGATGAACGGTTGATGGAGGCGGCTGGATTGCGTGAGTTTGAGCAGATTCATCTTTGGAACGTGACCAATGGGGAGCGTCTCACCACGTATGCCATCCGGGCCTCTCCCAACAGTGGGACCATTTCGGTCAATGGTTCTGCCGCTCACAAGGCCAACCCAGGAGATATTTTGATCATTGCCGCTTTTGTGCAGATGACGCCAGAAGAGGCCGATCATTTCGCCCCGACTTTGGTTTATGTGGATGGAGACAATCGGGTGATGCGGGTGAGTCGTTCCCTGCCAGCCCAGGGCGAATAAATTTCTGGTATTACTCCCGCACTTCCGGCTCCATGATCTCTTGTGCCTGTTTCCATTCGGTTTGAGCGATCTCTCGCTCTGGGGCTTTGGTTGGCAGAAGACGCATGGCTTCCTGGAAATGCCAGAGCGCATTTTTTTTCTGCTGTATCAGGGCATAATAGCGTCCCATGGCCAGATGTCCCTCTCCTTCGTGCCCCTTTCTTTGACCCTCGGCGATCCCAAGTAGATAGAAATAACGGGGCTCGTTGGGATTTTGCGCAATGAGTTGCCGCAGGATGCGACTGGCATCTTGCGGCTTTTTGAGTTCCTTCAAGGCAAACGCTTGGTGAAACTGAATGTCGGCGTTGTCGGGCAGTAAGACGAGTGCATCACGCAAGTCCTGCTCGGCTTCTTGGTATTTTCCCATTTCAATCCGTACAAGACCTCGGTTTCTGAGTAGATAAGGATCTGAATTTTTGCTCTTGATCAAGGAGTTCATGAGCGTTTCGGCTTCGGGAAGGCGACCGGCAGAACGCAGACATTCGGCTAAACCCTGGTTGAGGGCTAGATTGCCTGGGTCTAATTTGAGCCGGTTACTAAACAGGCGAGCGGTCTCATCTGGGGACTCGCTGGTTTCTGCCTCCAGGAGTGCCTGGGAGCGGGCTAAAAGTTGGTTGTCCTCCTTGTCTGAACGACGGGGCGTGGTGACGGGTTCTTCCTGGGCCATGCGACGGGTATCCATGAGTCGCTCGGTGGTGACAGGGTGGCTCATCAGATAAGGGGCCGGCAGTGTGGCAATTTGTTGCTGCCGCACCAGTCGGCTCATGAATCCCGCCAAACCATCGGGATTGAATCCGGCCTTGCTCAACAAGGTGATGGCAATGCGGTCGGATTGGGCCTCTTTGCGACGGATGGATTCCAGCAGTGTGGCCTGGGATGAGGCCGCGCCTCCAGTGACCACGGCTTGTGCTACCTGACTCTTGCCTGAGGCAAATCCTGCAAGAATCCCGGCGGCGGTGGTGATTAGCGTTTGTAAAGAGAGCTTTTTGGATAAAGACTCCAGTTGTAGGTGATGACCAGCCTTGAGATGACCGATCTCATGGGCCATGACCCCAGCCAGTTCATCCCGGTTTTGGATGGCCAATAAGAGTCCGCTGTTGAATACGATGTGCTGGTTGAGCAGGGCAAAGGCATTCAAGGCGTTATTGAGAATGACATGAAAGTGGATCTCTTTGGGGGGTAGGTCAGCGGCCTGGGCCAAGGGTTCACCTATCTGGCGTAACAGTTCGGTGGTTTCTGGGCCTGTGGTGAGGACAACCAGTTTTTTGGGTTCACTCCGGGCTGCAACACACTCTGTTGTTGAGGTCAGCAGCAGTGGGAGAAGCAGGGCAATGCCTAGCCGTTTTAGTTTTTTGAGAGTGTGTTTTTCAGTAGGCATGATAATTGCTAATTTACCTAAAGTAGGGATGAAGCGAGCTGTTTTGTTAGTCTGATTTATGATGGATCCGTTGGCGAGAGTTAATCGTATACCAAGCCATTTTTTTTTATGTGTTTAAAAGGGGGATCGGTGAACCGTTTTTCCCGTTTAGAAGCGTTGCGACGTCTCAAGGAGGAGTCCGCAGGGCAAGCGTTTGCCAGGACGCTGGCCCGTATTGACGAATTGCGCCAGCAAATGGTGGATCTGGATCGTGAGACCGCAGAGGAGAAGAGAGCGGCCATGGAGGCTTTGGCTGGACCTCAACGACCGGATCCAGCTTGGCTGGAATCGTTTTTGGCAGGTCAGGCGTGGCGTCGAGGACGCTTAGATGGCGCACTCAGAAAGGCGCGTATGGAGTCGGAAGTGGCCCGCGAGGCTTGGCGTATGGCCCGTATGCAACTTCAGCAGGCCGAAGTTCTGGCCCAAAAAGAGGGAGTCCGCATTCTGGGAGAACAGCGTCGCGCCGAGATGAAGGAGATGGATATGTTGGGAATTTATCGGAGCAATTTCAATCTAGAGAATCCGATTCAGTCAAGGAGGGGTTAAGAGTGAACGTTTCTATGCGGGTACGGATTGCATTCAGTCTGGTGGCCATTCTTGTGGTTTTGATTGCTGGGGCGTTTCCGGCCTGGGTGGCGGAAAGCGAAGAAAAAGCCAAACCTGCTAAAGTGATGGATATTGGCTTGGCCAAGGATCCCATTGGGTTGCTGGACGCTATGGAAAAACGTCGTTTGGCCCAAGACGAGCGGGATAAACTCCTGGAAATCCGAGAGGCTGATCTCAAGCGGTTGGAAGAGAAGATGAACAAGCGAATCACCGCCTTGGAACAACTCCGTGATGCCATCCGTGAGGATCTGGTGCAGGAAAAGAATCTGGATGATGCCAATATCAAACGATTGGCCAAGATTTTTGTCAGTATGAAACCCAAGGCCGCCGCCGCCAGTTTGATGGCCATGGATCGGGAGACCGCAGTCAAGGCACTCAAGGTGGTGCCAGAAAAGGTGGCTGCCAAGATTTTGGGGAAAATGGATGTTCGTGAGGCCGTGCAACTCTCCGAGGCCATCGGTGTTCCTATTGCGGCAAAACGCGGCCTGTCCCAGGAAGAGGCCAACCCAACACAAAAGCCGGCTCCTCCAATCAATTGAACATAAGCCTCCATTTTTCGCTTAACTTGTCCATTCGGGTGCCGATAAATCTTCTCAAGAGGCGGTGTTGGGGTTGAACAAGGGCGACATGGAATGACGCCTTTAGAAAAAAAAAGAGTTCAGACGAAAAAATGTTTAACTCTTTCCAATCAACCGCCGATAAGTAGTACAAGTAGACAATGCAGTATCTGATCATGGAATGATCGGCTTGTGAAACCCTCTTGTCAGCGGTGTTTCACAAAGGGTTAGGGTTGGCCCTTTAAAATGAACAACCCACCTCCAGTCAAGGATGATTACGAACGGAAACCAAGAATGGTACCGTGTTCAGGAGGGCTAACCTTATGTATATCCTCGCTTGTTGTTCTCTTTGTCGTCCTTGGGCAAGCTTCATTCAGCCCCACTATTCCCCAATTGGTGTCCCTGTCGTACCGTCTTGAGTTGTGTTGTGATTGGATTGTCTTCGTTCCTTATGATCTGGATTGGGTTCGTTTGACAGCAAATTATAATTAATTTTTTTTTGGTAGAAACATGGGCCGGGCAGCCCATTGATGTAGAGAACCGCCCAAGTGCAACCATGGAAGGAATAATAATTTTGGGGTTATTTATGACCTCGATCAGGGACAGGAGATTTACAAATGGCCTTTTCAATCGCAACCAATGTTATGTCTTTGACCGCACAGCGCAATCTGGAGACAACTTCAAATTCGTTGGGGAATACATTCAAGCGTCTCTCCTCGGGACTGCGGATCAATAGTGCCAAGGATGATTCAGCGGGACTGACTATCTCAACCCGTATGACGGCTCAGATTCGTGGGATCAATCAGGCGGCCCGCAATGCCAATGATGCCATTTCGATGATGCAGGTGGCTGAAGGGGCCTTGGATGAGACCACCAATTCCTTGCAACGGATTCGTGAACTCACCGTGCAAGCGGCCAATGATACGTTGGTTACCGCAGATCGGACAGCCATTCAGAAAGAGGTCAATCAACTTCTCTCTGAGATTGACCGGATTGCCCAGCAAACTGAATTCAATAACCAAGTGCTGTTGAGTACGGGATGGAAGGGTGCCAATGCCAAAACTTTCCAGGTGGGTGCCGATGCTGGACAGATCATTACTGTGAGTGTGAATGCGGCCTTGGCCACGTCGTTGGGTGTGTCGGGGATTACCGTTACCACACGGGCCAGTGCCAGTATGACTCTTGGCAAGGTTGATTCGGCCTTGGATTCGATTTCTGATATTCGGGCTAACCTGGGGGCTTTTCAGAATCGGTTTGAGGCGGCTATCGCCAATTTGACGAATGTGTCAGAGAATACTTCCGCATCTCGTTCTCGGATTATGGATGCCGATATTGCGATGGAGACGGCCAATCTGACACGGAAAAGTATTTTGCAGCAGGCGGGTACGGCCATTTTGGCTCAGGCCAATCAACAGCCGCAGATCGCGTTGCAGCTTCTGAAGTAGATTTAAAGAGGGAATATCGCTTTGCGGGTGGGATCAACCCGATTATAAAGAATGATCCACATTTAGCCAAGGATGGATTGATTTGAGAAACGAACGAATCGTTTCGCACACTGGAGGATACTACCATGTCTTTTAGCATTAATACTAATGTCATGTCTTTGGGCGCACAACACAAACTGGAAGTTTCAACAAAGGCCCTAGGCACGACGTTTCAAAGACTCTCTTCGGGTTTGCGGATCAACTCCGCCAAAGATGACTCCGCTGGTTTGACCATTGCCACCCGGATGACGGCGCAGATTCGTGGGCTTAATCAGTCTGCCAGAAATGCTAATGATGCCATTTCGATGATGCAGGTGGCTGAGGGAGCGTTGGAAGAGACCTCCAATGCCTTGCAGCGAATTCGTGAACTCACGGTGCAGGCTGCTAATGATACGCTGGTTACTGTGGATCGGGGGGCCATTCAGAAAGAGGTCAATCAACTGCTCTCTGAGATCGACCGGATTGCCCAGCATACTGAATTCAACAACCAAGTGCTGTTGAGTACGGGATGGAAGGGTACCGCTGCCAAAACTTTCCAGGTTGGTGCGGATGCTGGACAGACCATTACTGTGAGTGTGAATGCGGCCTTGGCTACGTCGTTGGGTGTGTCGGGGATTACCGTCACCACACGGGCCAGTGCTAGCATGACCCTTGGCAAGGTTGATTCGGCCTTGGATTCGATTTCTGACATTCGGGCCAATTTGGGGGCTTTTCAGAATCGGTTTGAGGCGGCCATCTCCAATTTGACGAATGTATCGGAGAATACTTCCTCATCCCGTTCTCGGATCATGGATGCCGACATTGCCGCTGAATCGGCCAATCTGACTCGCAATGCGATTCTGCAACAAGCTGGAACGGCCATTTTGGCTCAGGCCAATCAACAACCCCAGATTGCATTGCAGCTCTTGAAGTAGGTTTGTTGGCAGTAGTATGCGCCAAGCAAGCGGAATGGAGTAACAATCATAAGGAGTATTCCGATGGAAAGCGTTGCCAACATTCTTGATGTCAGTGGATCAAGAGATTGCCTGGAGTCGGGGGTGCGTTCCAGTATCGGACCACCAAGTCGGTATCGGGTGGGTGGACTTGACAGAAAGCCGTTTGAAGGCGAAAGGATGATATATGGCAGTGAATCTCGTCCGCAGGAGGTGCGCAAGTCGGTCATCAAGAGCCTTGCGGAAGAGATTACTCAATCCTTGACCGGCTTCAACAGTTTGCGTTTCAGTATGGACCGTGATCTCAAGCAGGTCGTGGTCAAGGTGGTGGATCAGGGGAGTGAGAATATCATTCGTCAGATCCCCGGTGAACGAATGCTGGACTTGGTCAAACAGATGCGTGACCTGGAGGGGATGTTGTTCCAGAGCGCGATATAAGTCAAATCTTCACGGCGGCGGACAGTGTCCGTCGCCGTGATTGCTTGCTGGACGTCGAATAACGATACAATAAAGATGATGTGGTCGTGGAAGGAACTTATCAAGGTATAGGGTGAGATTGCTAAAATATTGATAAAGGATAAGTGAAAATTTATTTTTTCTCATTGAATTGAACTTTAAAAGTTTTAACAAATAATTTAACCTCCAGTGTATTCTACCAAAGGAGAGAGATTCATAAATGCTTGCCGTTTCCAGCCAAGATATGGCTAAGACATGAAGTATGAATGATGGTAATCCACCTAAACCATAAATTTTTACAATTTGTAAGCAAGCATTTGAAAATAACTCATCGATAAGTTTTGGCTGAAAATTACGCCATCCATGATGTCCATAAAGAAAATATGCCCATGGCGCAGGAACAAAAAATAGACCAAATGCTCCTGGTTTCATGGCGGAATAAGTTTTCATAAGCGTATCTTGCGGAAATTCTTGATGCTCAAGAGAGTGCGAACAGACGACAAAATTAAATTGTTCCCTAAGATCCATATGCTGTGCTGGAAGAACCAAAAAATCCGCTTTTATTTTGCAATTGACTCGTTCTTTAATGTGTTCCCATGAATCCCGCTGTTTGATATCAATGCCTAGGTATTTTCCTGAGATATTGCATCGTTCAATACGA
>JADFYY010000076.1 GCA_015232825.1 Magnetococcales bacterium | reverse complement strand
AGGCGGTGAACCGCCTCCCCAGACCCCTCCACCCTTTTTTTTTAATGGTTTTTTTAAAGCGAGGTTTTTCGTGCGGAAAGACGGTAATTTAAGGTCTGACGACTGATGCCAAGCAGGGTTGCGGCAATTCCCTGGTTGTTCCCGGCCCGACGTAACGCCTCTTGAATCAAACACTCTTCGGCATTCTTTAAAGTGGGGAAGCGTCCCGGAATTTCTAGACAGGTCGCATCCGAATCCACATCATCACCGTTTTCAGGTGAAATACGGTTGGTTTGGATGACTTGTTTAAAACTATCCATGGAGAGAACAGGCCCAAAGCGGTGCTGGGCTACCGCATTGAAGATCAAGGCACGCAATTCACGCACATTGCCGGGAAAATGATAGACCGACAAAAGCGTGTACAGTTCGGAGGGAACGCGCAAACCCGATTTATCCATAGCGATTGCGGCTTCTTGCAGGAAGAAATCAATCAGCATGGGGAGATCATCGGCGCGTTTGCGTAAAGGAGGAATCTCTAGGGGATGACTGGAAAGTCTGAAAAACAGATCTTGCCTAAACAATCCTTTGGTCATTAATTGTTGCAGATTTTTATTGGTGGCCGCAACAATACGCGCCCGACTTAATTTCGGGACATCCGAGCCCAAGGGATAATAGGTGCCATCTTGCAACAAGCGTAGCAATTTGACCTGGGAGGTGGCGGTCAAATCACCGATTTCATCCAAAAACAGAGTCCCCTCCGCAGCCTGGGCGATCAGTCCTTCCCGATCCTTTTCTGCTCCAGTGAAGGCCCCCTTCATATGACCAAATAGGGTGTCGGAAAACATGGTATCATCCAAACCCGCCACGTTGAGCGCGACCAGTCGTTTGGACTTTTGGCTCAAATGATGGATGGCGGTTGCAATCATCTCCTTGCCGACTCCAGTTTCGCCCGTGATCAATGCGGGTTCGTGGGATTCGGCAATGGCTTCGATGTATTGAAAGATGGAGACCATTTTGCTGTTGCGGGTCAAGATGGCGGCAAAGGCCTCAGGATGTTTCAGTCGATGAGGGGTGAGTAGACTTTGACGCAACACGCCGACCTGATGGCGCAATTGACTCACCTCCAGGGCATGACGGATCGAGGAGATCAGACGGTTCTCCTCCACAGGCTTGATGAGGTAGTCGAAAGCCCCTTCTTTCATGCAGGCAATGGCGGTTTCCACGTCTTGGGAGGCGGTCATCACCACCACGGGCAAAGAGGAATACGCCTGGACCATCTGGGTCAATAAGCGCGTACCCGGCAGATGGGGCATGATCAAATCCAGCAGCACCATGGCGGGTGTGTTTTGGGAAAGATAACCCATCACCTCTCTGGGATCCTGGATGGTGACGACCGGGGAGATACCGTTTGATTCCAGCAGATAACGGGTGGCGACCAGTTCGTCTTCTTCGTCATCCACAAACAGTACCAAGGGCATGGGGCGAGAGGAGATGTTCATGCGACTGACGCCCCCCCATCGCTCACCGGAAGCCATACCGTGATGGTTGTGCCTTGACCGGGTTGCGATTCTGTTTTGATGGCTCCACCATGACGATGGACAATATCCCAAACAATGGATAAACCCATGCCGAGGCCCCCGTGTTCCGCCTTGGTCGTAAAAAAGGGCGCGAACATGTTGGCAATCTCTTGTTCTGTCATGCCGATTCCTTCATCGATGATTTGCACGCTCACCCAACGCCCATCCTTGGATAACGAAGCCAGCAACTTGACGGCTGCCTCCCGGTTGGGCAAAGACTGCAGAGCGTTCATCAGTAGATTGATGAAAATTTGCTCCAATTGCAAGGGATTGCCGATTAAGATGGGTATATCGTCGGAAATGATTACTTCAAAATGATCGGTATGACGTTTGATCGGATGTTGAATAATGGAGACCGCATTGCGAATCACTTTGACAAGATCAATTGTGTAGTTCATATCGCCTTTGTCTGGGCGCACCATGCGTTTCAGATTGTCTACAATCCCCGCGATGCGCTGTGTGTTCCCTTTAATGCTTTCCAGCAGTTTGGGCAACATCTCCATAGCGCGACCTACCTCAACCCCGCCGATACCGAACTCCCCATGCTCCTCACGATATTTCCGTAGCACGGCAGCCAAATCTGGCCAACTGCGAATCAGGGTAATAATATTAAATTGAATGGTATTGTTTGGGTTGTTGATCTCGTGAGCCATACCCGCAGCCAAAATTCCCAACGATGCCAGACGGGCATAGCGAATGGCCTGTTCTTGTTGAGTGAATTTTTCAGTAATATCCGCACTTAAGATCATCACTTCATCGATTTCTCCCTCGTTGCGGATCGGCACAAAACGGACTTCGCACCAGTTATTTTCAGAACAAGGATATTGGAAGTGATCCATCTCACCGGTTTCATAGACTCTGCGTAGGCTCTGGAGATACCATTCGTATAAATTTTGTTGATCTTCACCAAGCATGCTGGCCATGGTGTCCATTTCGGATCGATTGGAGAGCAACACCGTCCCATGACGGTCAACCGTCATGATGGTGTCTGGGTATTGATTAAATAAAATACGTAGTTTAATGGCTGATTTTTTAAGTTCAGTGTAGAGTCGATTTTTTTCAAGTAAATTTTTTTCCATATTTAATAAAAAAACAGAAACAATTAAAGTTATCATAATTCCGCCACATAAAATAATCCAAGGGGTGTATGGGAACCCCTCGCCACTGAGTAAATTTTTGGTTGGGGTGGCAATAATTATCAAAGACCGATCATTGACGGTCAAAGTATCCTGCCAACTGTGTTTTTGTTGTTCAAGCCAGGATTGCCAGTTTTCAGTGAGAATTGGTTCGTTCGGTGTGGATTCCAGACGACTGGAATAGGAATCAATCACGGTTTTTTTGCCCGTGTGGTCCTGATTCAGAATCAAGATTCTTACCCCGCGTGGTTCCAATAAACGGATGGCCTGTTGGACAATCTCTTCTAAATCAAATAGAGCCAGGATATACCCACCTGTCTTTAACAAGGGAATAAGCAAGGTGAATTCTGCTTGGGCGGAGAAGCGTGGCGAAATGAATTGAGTGATCACTATGGAATGGTCAAGACTCTTTGCTTTTTGTAACAAAGCTGTCAAGTCGTGATCCTCCACAAAATCGTATCCTGGTAAGACAGGATGTGCGGATTGACGCGCCTTCAGTATCGAAGGGAGTTGTTTCTTGTATTTCTCATGCGACCAGAGAACAACTGGTTCTCGATTCGCATCGTGCGTTTCTCTGATCCATAGGACATGCTTGATGGAATTGATTTGAGAAAACAGGGTACTAACCAAAAATTCAAACTCTTCTGGCTTCACATTTTTGGCTTGCATGAGCGTTCCCAAAATGTTCACCTTGCGAATGGCATCGTTAATCCCTTTTTGTATGGAACCAATCCGATCTTTGGCCAGCCAGTTAAATTCTTGCTGTGAATGGTCATCAAGCTGCGAGAGCATGGTATTAAAAACTAGTAATGATAATGACAAACCAATTACAAAAATACCAAAAATTATTTTACGAAAATTCATCGGTTCCCAATTCCCATGACGTGCAGGGCCGCAGAAATAAAGGCGTCAAATTCTGCAACCATGACCTGACCAAAAACGGTCATGGTCAACCCCATGACAACAAACCCCATGATTTGGGCCAATGGCATGGCGACAAAAAACACCTGAATTTGGGGAGAAGCCCGGTTGATGAGTCCCATGCCCAGATAGAGCAATTTGGTGGTGCCAATGACGGGAGCGGCCACCAGCAAGGCCAGCTTGAACATTCGCACCAGAATTTCCACCCCACCACGCAAAAGATCCTCGGAATGGGGGATGCCTCCGCCCAAAGGGAGAGTGGCAAAGGAGCGTGTTATCCCTTCTAGCAATAAGTGATGTCCGTTAAAAGCCAAGAAAATCATCAATGCGGTTAGGTACATAATGTTGGAAAGCACACCTTCTTGCATTCCAGAGGTGGGGTCCATGACCATGGCCATGGAAAGTCCCATTTGAAACCCCATCACCGCACCCGCCACCTGTACCGCCACCAGAACCCAGTGGACCAGCATGCCAAAAAGAGCCCCGATGATCACTTCCGATATGGCGGCATAGCCCATCACCAGAATATCGCCTTGGCCTTCACCTCGCCAAGGTGATACCAGCGGAAAAATCACCACAGTCACCGTCACCACCATCAACAGCTTGATGCGGTTCGGGCCGATGCTTCTGGAAAAAAACGGCGCGGAAAGAAACAATCCGCTCAAACGGGAAAAAATGAGTACCAGTCGTTCGATTTCACCTGTGGAGAGTCCAAACAGGTCCACTAAAGCCTGGGGATCCATGGTTTGCCTCTTGATTAATACACCATGCGGGGAATGGTTTCAAAAAGTTTGGTAAAGTAGTCCAGAATGGTTTCAATCATCCAAGGCAACGTCAGAGATAAAGCAAAAAAGGTCGCCAGAATTTTGGGAATAAAGGTCAGTGTCATCTCTTGAATCTGGGTTACCGATTGAAACAAGGAGATGGTGATACCCACCACCAAGGCGGTGAGCAACATGGGGGCGGAGATCAACAAAGCAATTTTGAGGGCCTCGTTTACCAGTTCCAAAACCATGGTCACAGGCATGCGGGATAGACTCCGTTTTTGTAGGGATTAGTCCAGAAAGGTCATGTTACTCCAATCCGCGTCCGTTGCCAAGATTGACTCTACCTTCTATGAAGCATCCAAGGAGTCGGCATAAATTAATTGATAGACCTCGAAGACGGCAATGGCCATGGCCGCGATGATGGGTCCAAAAAAAAGACCAAGGATGCCAAACTGAATCAATCCCCCAAAAGTGGATAAGACGGTCAGCAGGGTATAATTGAGAACATGGAACTCTCCACTGGCCTCAGTCGTGTGGAGACGGGAGAGCCATCCCATCATGAGGGGACGCAACAGATTGTCAATCACAAAACCGGTCACCATCGCTCCCCATAACGCCAAAAAGATGGCTTGTCCGTGGTGGCCGTTCCAGTAAAGGATGTAAGCCGTAGGCCCCCAAATCACCACGCCACCCACCACTGGAATAAACGAGGAGGCAGCAATGGCTACGCCCAGATAAAACCATGGCAGTCCCATGAAGGCGGTCACGAGGGAAAAGGAGATCCCCTGCAACAAAGCAACCCCCAGGGTGCTTAAAGTGAGGACCGTGGCCAAAGAAGAAAAACGATTCAACAACAAGTCGTCGTAACAGTTTTTCAGTGGGGTGATCAGTTTGAGTTGTTGGACCAGAATCAAACCATCGCGATAAAAAAAGAATAATGCGAATAGTACCAATACTAAAGAGGAGATGAAGGCTAGCCCATTGTTGGTGATCCCTTTGAAAACAAAGAGTAACACCATCCCAATGGTCTGTCCTAGCTTCATGCGGTTTTCGTTTAGCCAGTCGAATAATGCCTCTCTGGCATCATCTGGGAGGGGCAGTGTAGAGAGGATGTCGTGCATCTCTCGCGGTAAGGCTCCTCCCCCGGCAAACCCCGCAAACCATGTCTGAATGAGGTGTGCCAATGTCCCGGCCTTGATGGCTGTAGCGACCAATAAATAGAGAATTGGACTCACTACTAAAAAAAACATCAAAACAGTCATGATCAGAGCCGGTTTGACCGATCCATTAGGCAAGCGGGTCTGAATCCGTTGGTAGAGTGGATAACTGGATGAGGCCAGTAAGGCCGCAAGGAACAATCCCGGCAAAAAAGGGGCAAACAACCATCCAAGCCCACCAATCGCCATGAGGATGAGGGTGAGCAGAAAACCCGCTTGATAGGGGGGATCGGATTCCCGATTGTGTGGTGTATGTTTCATACCCCCATTCAATCGGTTGCTTGGGGTGTTGTCAATGGTTTGTTTTGATCTTCGTTAATGATTTTAATTTTGTATTTTTCCCACGGAAGGGGATTCAATGACTGGAAGTAGACCGAAACGCAAGGAGAATAGAATGAAAATACTACGTAAAGCTTGGTTTTTTTCACTGATGCTGTTGATCGCGCCACTGTCTGTTGTCTGGGGAGCTGAAAAGGGCAAGGAGAATCCGCAGATCGCTAAAACCGCATCCAAGGTTAAGTTGCCGATGGTCGCCGCGCTTTCGCAACGCGCCACAAAACTTCAAAAGGACAAAGAGGCGGTACGCAAAATTGTTCTGGCCAAAAAGATGCAAAAAAAAGGGGGCAAGAAATCTCCTGCCAAAAAAGGAAAAGGGGCACAAAAAAAGGGACCGCCAGCCAAAAATACCGCCACGATTCCAGCAAAAATGGGGATTCGTACCTGGACCTTTCCTGAAACCGCTCCAGCCCGGACCAACAAGATCACTGAGTTGAGTGTCAGGATCAAGGAGACGGAAAATGCCTATGATGCTGAAAATGCCAAATTTCAAAAGCTTAACAAAGAATATCTTCGTTTGAAAGAGACTTTGACCCAATCCACTCAGGCCATGGAACAGGTCACTGAGCCGCAGAACAAGGCCTTGGAGAATTACCGCAAAGCCCAGGAGATGGCGATGAAAAATCCGCAAATCTCTGTGGAGGCGCAACGCAAGGAGTATTTGAGAAGCGTGGAACAGGCGGCAGCCTCCACGGCGGCAGCCAGCAAGACCATTGTCGCCAACTCGGCGAAACTGGCCCCGATTGAGGCGCAATTGGCCACCTCTCAACGTCGTTTGAATGAGATCATGGCCCAACTGGATGCCTTGCATCAGCATCGCAATGAAGTCAGCGATATTGTCTTTTTGCGCACAGTGAAGGATTGAGTCTCTATTCTTTGCAAAAAAATCTTGCCAAACGCCCCAATCCTGTTTTAGGATTGGGGCAACTTCAAGGGGAGTAGTCACCTCTGTTTAAAGAGGGTGGGCGTCAACATACCTGATCTTGGGTAACAAGGTCATGGCGCACACAAAGTTTCGAACCCTCCAGTTCGAAACTTTGACGAGACTTTGGGCAACGGCGTTCCACCGACGGGGGTCGGGCTGGATTGTTCGTGGCCTATCGTCTATGTCTGCCCGACCCCCTTTTTGAGGATTGCTCATGACTTCCGCTTTGGCCGCACCCGATTCAGTCTCCTTTCTTACCACCACAGCTACCACCTTTGCCCTCATCTTTTTGGCCGAAATCGGCGACAAGACCCAACTTGTCTGTATGACTCTGGCTGCCCGACATCGCGGATGGCCGGTTTTTTTGGGAGCCTCTCTGGCCTTTCTGCTGTTGAACGTCCTGGCTGTGGCTTTTGGGGCGGCTTTGGCCCAATGGCTGCCTGCCAACGTGATGATTCTCATTGTGGCCGGATTGTTTGCCTTGTTTGGAATTCAATCGTTGCGGGCCTCTGGGGACGATGAGGAAGAGGATGAAAATGCGGAACCTAAAAGTGGTAGCAGCATTCTCATCACTACCTTTATGCTCATTTTTGTCGCCGAATTGGGGGATAAGACCCAGATTGCCGTCGCAAGTTTGGCTGGCACAGCACCGCCCATTCCGGTTTGGGTGGGTGGGACTCTGGCTTTGGTACTCTCTGCTGGTTTAGGTGTGGTGGCTGGTCGCAAGCTTTTGGCCCGCGTTCCTTTGCGTCTGCTTAATAAAATCAGCGGAATCTTCTTTTTGTCGCTGGCGGTTTTGGCTCTGACTCGTCTTCAGTGGTAGGATAATCCTCTTGGTTTTTGCCATTTCTAAAGGAGGCGGTACCCCGCCTCCTTTAGATCCCTTTAGGGTCCAATGGCAAAAAGTGCCTTTTATCGATATTGGACCGTTGCAATTATTGAAAAATCAGGTAAACTAACTACCATTAGCGTGATAGTCCGTAGCGCGTTAACACCGGATGGAATCAATCAGTACTTTTTGATTGGTATTTGCCTTGTGAGAAGAAATGTATCACGCTTTTTAATGGCTCTATTGCTTGGTTTATCGATCTTGTTTTGGCAAGCGAGGAGTGGGTTTTGTGCCACTCTGGATGGAGAGTTGAAACGGAATCCCTCTGTGGATTATAATTTTAATTACAATATGGGGATGAAGCATTATAAGGGGGATGGGGCAATACAGAATTATAAGGAGGCGGCCAAATTTTTTAGCAAGGCGGTCAAGGAGGGAGACCAGGAAGCCAATTACATGCTTGGGATTATGTATTATAATGGAGAAGGCTTTCCTCAGAGCTACCAAATGGCGATAAATCAGTTTAATAAGGCTGCAAATTTTAATAATGTTAATGCGCAAAATAGGTTGGGCATGATGTATATGACCGGTGAAGGGGTATCACAGGATTATTGGATGGCGGTGAAGTGGTTCAGCAGAGCCTCTGACCAGGGGTATGAAGTTGCTCGGTTTAATTTAAGAGTCATGGAAGAAAATCAACCGGATATTGTGAAAAAATATAGAAAATTGTGTTCATTGAAAACTCAAAATCTTTGGAAGGTGATCGCTAGGATCCTCTATGGATGCTGATTAATGTTTTATGAAGACTTGAATGACCAGAACAAAAAATGTAACATCAACTAAAGGACAAAGAATCCATGGCTAAAAAGAGCAAAGTAGAAAAAAATTCACCTGATACCAATCCAGAGCCAGAGCCAGAGACTGAGGTTGAGGCTGTGAGTAAATCGGAAATCCGGTCTAACGACACCAATAATCTGAGTCACCGGATTCAAACGGCCCGCAAATTTGCCGGTCTCACGCAAAAGCAGCTTGCAGATCGTGTAGATATCAGCCAAACCGCCGTCCACAAGATTGAATGTGGCCGGTCCCGTTCTTCCAGAAAAACAGTCGCCATCGCACTGACCTGCGGTGTGGACCCGATTTGGTTGGATACAGGACGTGGGGAGATGAGCCTTGGCGGTCCAGGTGGTGAACCTGGAAAAGCAGGAGCCGAAGGCTATCGTATACCCGTCATCGCAAGAATCCCTCTCATTACTTGGGAAGAAGCCAAAGCCTATACCCCGGAAACCGCAGAAACCCATCACCCGGAAAATGTTAAGGCCTGGATTCCTGTGGCTCCTCGTACTAGCATCGCAGCCTATGCTTTGACTGTACCAGACGATTCCATGGAACCGGAATTTTCGGAAGGGGAAATTATCATCGTCGATCCCACCTTGAAAGCTGAGCATAACCGTTTCGTTATCGCTCGTTCAAGTGATGATAGCCGGGCAACCTTGAAGCAATTGATCGTTCATGGGGCAAAGCAATATATGAAGCCATTGAATGCGCGCTATCCTTTGACCGAAATCCAAGGTGAACTCATCGTCAGTGGCGTCGTGACAGCCAAGTATAAAGATTACTGATTCGCATCTTTGCGACTATGATTCCTCCCTTTTCGCCCCAGAATGCGTGGGGCGGCAGGGGGGAATTTTTTATAGATTCAAATTGAGTCAAGAGTTGCTTAGCATGTCTCCTGATCGGATGAAACAATTGTTGACCGCTGTGGCCAGTGGAGAGACATCCGTTGAGGAGGCTTGTGCGATTTTTCGTCATTTTCCCATGGACGAACTCAAAGAATCCGGTCAGGTGATCGCCAGATTGGATACCCATCGACGCTTTCGTCATGGTTTTGCCGAGGTCATCCTGGCAGAAGGCAAACAGTTTGAACATTTGCGACAGGTTGTGGCCCGATCTTTGGAACATGGCAACGACTTTCTTGTTACCCGCATTTCTCCCAATCGCAGTTTACGTCTGAAAGCCCTGTTTCCCCAATTGATTCACGCCCAAACAGCACGTTGTCTGTATTATCAAAAAAATCAGGATCTCCCTGGAATTGGCAAGGTGGTCGTGTTGTGCGCGGGTACGTCTGATATCAACGTTGCGGAAGAGGCCGTCATTACCGCTCGACTCATGGGGGCACATGTGGAAACTTATTACGATGCTGGCGTGGCTGGTCTCCATCGTCTGTTGTCGGCGGATGACTTGTTGCGCTCAGGTCGAGTTTTTATCGTGGTCGCTGGCATGGAAGGGGCATTGCCTTCGGTGGTGGGCGGGTTGGTGGATAAACCGATCATTGCCGTCCCAACCTCTATTGGATATGGGGCCTCATTGGGTGGTATTGCCGCTTTGTTGGGCATGCTTAACTCCTGTGCTTCCAACGTGACGGTGGTCAATATCGATAACGGCTTTGGTGCAGGCTATGTCGCAGCAATGATCAACCGTCTGGGTCAAGTTGAAGGGTCAGATAGGGTTGAATCCGACGAGAAGTCTCGTACAGACTCCAGTTTTGCCGTCTCGCTAACTCCGCCAGATCCTGATATTCTACTTTAAGTTTTTCTCCTGACCGTTTGGCCTGCAAAGATCCCCAAGGCGTCTCCACGCAACAGAGAGTGCGAGGCAAAACAAGTCGTTCTACCCGATCCATGCGCACACCAATGGCACTTGTTTCAGTCAAAATCATCTCGCCGAATTTTTGTTCCTGCCCGTCTGGCACCATCACCTCTAACCGGGTGGCGGGTCTGCCTTTTTTCATGGTGATTGGCATCATGGCCACATCCAGGGCACCGGCCTCAAACAATCGTTCCCAAAGCAGGCCATACCATTCGGGATTCATGTCATCAATATGGGTCGTCAATACCCCAATCCACTCTTTTTGTGTTTTTTCTTGCATGGTCTCGTGATCTCTCTGCGCCAAAATACGCAGTGCATTGGCCCGTCCGACCACCTCGCGACTTCCCAATCCCACACCAATGGCATGGATGGCCTCCAAACGGGAGGGACCAAAACGGGTGACCATGTTGGCCAGAATGGCTGCACCCGTGGGCGTGACCATCTCCCCTTCCACGGCGTCGTGGTTGATTGGGATTTTGTAACGGCGGACAATTTCTGCCACCGCTGGCACGGGTACGGGCATCTGGCCATGCTGGCAGTGTACAGAGCCTGTCCCCAGAACAACCGGGGATGCTGAAATTTCGACCATTCCCAAAGACCAATGGGCAAACGCTGCCGCACAAATATCCACAATGGCATCCACCGCACCGACTTCATGAAAATGAACCTGATTGGGTAATAGGCCGTGAACCTTCCCTTCCGCCTCGGCTAAAAGTGTGAAAATGGCCTTGGCCCGATCCTTGACGGGGTCTGGGAGGCCAGAGGCATCGATTTGATGTAAAATCTCATCCAAGTGGTGATGATCGTGGTGGTGCGACAAAGAATCCTCAATCACTTCCGCATACACACCGGCCATCCCGCCGCGTTTTTCTCTCGTTACCTTCAAGCTCCATCCAGGCAGTTCGATGGTGGCCAGGGCTTGCTCCAACTTCCCTTGATCCAACCCAAGATCCAGGCAGGCGGCCATGAACATGTCCCCAGCAATTCCTGAATGAAGATCCAGATGAATATTCATGATAACTCTCCAGTATGAATGGGGATCATCCGATTGAGCTTGCCGCTTTGAAATCCTTCCAGATCCAGGGTGATGAAGAGAAAACCAATCGTGCGGAAATGATCGACCACCTGCTGGCGGATCGGTTCCTCCAGAATGCGCGGAAATTCAGAGAGTAGCAACTCAATCCGTGCGGTATCCCCTTGTTTGCGAACCCTTAAGGTGCGAAATCCCAACTCTTTGAGTTTGTTCTCGGCAGATTCGACCCGGCGTAACCCTTCGAGTTCAATTCGTTCGCCATAGCTGAATCGGGAGGAGAGGCATGGGGAGGCGGGTTTGTTCCAGGTGCGTAAACCCTTCTGGCGTGACAACTCCCGGATTGCGTTTTTGTCAAAACCGGCCTCGGCCAATGGACTTCTGACCTTGTGTAAATTTTTGGCTTGTAGTCCTGGACGGTAATCTCCTAGGTCGTCTAGGGTGGTGCCGTCTACCACAGTGTCAAATTTATCTTGAATTGCCAGATCAGTTAACCGTTTAAAAAGGTCATTTTTGCAATAAAAGCATCTATTTAATGGATTGTTGACAAAGTTCTCATCGTCCATCTCTCCGCTTTCAATGACCCGACAATTGGCGTTTAGTTCCTTGGCCATCATCAAGGCGTCCTGATAATCAGAAGTGGGCATGGTGGGAGAGATGGCAATCACGCCTTGATAAGGCGTACCAGATTCTATTAGAGCCAAAAGCAGAAAGGTGCTGTCCACCCCCCCTGAATAGGCCACCAGCACCCGTCCCATGGAACGTATATTGCATAACATCTCTTGATACTTGGTTTGAAGGGCATCGCTCATTGCGTTTTGAATCCTATTTTTTAAAAGTCTGCCTGGATTTTTTGATTGGCCATTTTCTAGTGACGAACTCATGGGTATACTCTACATAAAAATCACTTCATTTAAAATGATCTCATGGGATTGCCCAGGACCATTCAATGCTGTATCATAGAAAACCTAACCATCGTGCCTAACCTGAACAGGAATCCCCGTAGTGTATAAAATTTCAATCGTGCATAAAATAACCTTAATCTTGTTCTTTATTTCAGGAATGAGTTTCACTTCGCTTTTTGCCGAGGAGTTGCCCGTTATTCATAAGGCATCCTTGCATAGCCCCATGCGGGTAAGCAGCCATTTTCTTTGCCCGGATTGTACGGTTTCGCTTAGCAAGTCACTGTTGACGCTCCCTGAAGAAAAGATCATGGCCATCACCATTGATGACGGTCCTGATCCAAGAGACCGGGAGTTCTCAGAAGTTCTCAAAAAACATGATGCACTGGCCACGTTTTTTTATATTGGGGAACATATCCCCGCCTATCCCGATGTGGCCAAAGAGATGCAGGCTGAAGGTCATGAGGTTGCCACCCATGGCAATCGTCATAATTATTTTCTCAGCCTGTCATCCGATCAACAGGAACGGAACATTCATAAGGGGCGTGATGTCTTGGCAAAGTTGGGGATTCAGTCTGTTTGGTTTCGCCCCCCTTATGGGGCTTTTAATGCCAATACGGTCAAAATTGCCAAGGATCTTGGTCAAAAAACCGTGCTTTGGTCCATTGATTCCCGCGACTGGGCCAAACGCAATACATCCGCAATTGCTCAAACGGTTATCAGTCAGTTTCATCCCGGTGCGGTTATTTTGATTCACAGCCATCAGCAGGCGAGTCTGGAGGCTCTCCCCCTCATTCTAACCGCTGGACAACAACAGGGATATCGTTTTGTCACGTTGTCGAGTTGGGAAAAGGTATTGCTGACAGCCAGTTGCCGTGTCAACCAGAATCTCTGCCCAACTGTGGTCGCCAGTGCGGCCCCGCTCCATTCAACTTCTTCTCAGCCAGTAGTCGCTGACGTGGCCCCCATAGAACCTCCGCCAGAATCCAAGTCTGATGAAGAGACGCCAGTGTCAGAAAATAACTCGGAAATGATCGTTTTGCAGATAGAAAATTAAAAACGTCTGAAGTGTCATCATGGATCTACCAGATAATTTCGTATCAACGGATCCAGTCGTCCACGGGCAATGGTGGATAAGGCGACTGTGAGATGGATTTGATCGTCTTCATCCTGTCGTTCCAATACCTCTCCCTCCTGACAAAGACGCGCCAGCAAAGCCCCTTCAACGGCAGGCAAAATCAACTTGTAAATCAATGATTTTTTTCTGGCTTCTTGGCTTAAAACCTCAAGTA
>JADFYY010000075.1 GCA_015232825.1 Magnetococcales bacterium | reverse complement strand
TTTTTATAATGCTCGATCATAGCGATTAGATTGTTATAATAGTACCAGTTTCCTGGTATTTTATCATAAATCATAATGTTAGCTTCAGGAATTCCATAGCTAATCAATGTTTCTTTCATTAACGCAGAAAAAGATTTGCCCGATGATGCTAAACGGTTGCCGCCTACGCAGATGATTTTGTCTGCGTAACCCTGTCGATAGAGTTGTAACCCTTTCCTGAGTCTCGTCAGGGTGTTGAAGTCTGGCAGGCCGCCATCTTCGGTATCATAGGCCCCCCAGGCAAGAATGACAATCACTTCGGATTTTTTAGGCGGGTCGGAAACCAGAACGAGTTGATGCATCCATTCGGTCAATGGGGTGAATAAGATTATCAGAATCGTCGCATTGAACAAGAGACTGAACGCAACCACAATGCGCCAGCTTTTCTTGTTGATTGGATTGTGGGAGGTGTTTTGGGGGTCGGTTGACATAACTAAAGAATCAGCCTCCTTTGGTGGCCGGTTTGACAATAGACATGTTGATAAATTCAAAGAGCCTCTTGATCCAGGCAAAACGCAATCCATAGCGACGCATGAAGGCAAGATAAACCAATCCGCCAGCCCGTAGGATGGGGGAAAACAATGCGATACGTTTGTCCATGAGGTTGAGTACCGAGTCCACGATGATCTCGTCCCTCAACTGGTATAGCCGAGGCCGGGGAATATCCGTCATGTTGACCAGATAATCCTTGGTCAGGTCCACCGAATAGAGTTTTTGCAGGTAGGCCTCCTCATCTCCGATGCGGTCCTGGATCATTTCATACAACAGGGTTCTGGGAAAGGCGTTGGCGAAAAACGCAGAGTAGAGAATGCCATTGCGTAAGACAAAATCCCTAGTTTCCGCAATGGTTTGTTCGGTTTCTCCCAGATAGCCGAAAATGAAACCATAATTGACGACGATGCGGCTCTGCTTGAGGGCGGTGATATTGGCCTGGAATTTTTCCAGGTTCAAACGCTTGTCAATGACCTTGGCCACAGTCGGCGATGGGGACTCAATGCCGATGCATAAATACTTGCATCCCGATTCGTCCAGCAGGGCAATGGACGCTTCGTTGAGAAAGTCCAGGCGTGTGGAGATGGAAAATGAAAGTTTTCTTTCTTTGATGATATCGCATACCCGACGCATGTGGTTCCGGTTAACGGTGAACATGTCATCGTTGAAGGTCACATGCTGCAAGCCGAAATTTTGGATCAAATAGTCCAGGGAGTCGGCTAGATTGCTATAAAATCGTACTGGTACTCGGTCTCCTAGAGAAAAATTGCAGAATGTGCAGGAAAACGGACACCCCCTGGAGGATATCATGTTGATAGAGGGAACATTGGGCGATTGAATGTTGCAGGAGGTGATGTATTTTTCCATGTCGAAACGATGATAGGGAATGATATAGCTGTCCAGATCACGAACCGGGTCCGTTTCGCCATGGTCATGAATTACCCCGTCTGCCGTGCGATAAGTCAAACCCTTGATCGTTTCCAACTCTCCTTCTCCATGGAGTGCCTTCCACAAGGCGATGATCGCCTCCTCGCCTTCGCCCCGAATAATGTAATCCACCGGCATGTTATGGAACAAAATATCTGGTCTGACCACCACGATTTTGCCGCCTAGGACGATTTTTGATTCTGGAAAGGCCATTTTTAAGGCTATGGCGAGATTTTTGACACTCTGAAAGGATGTCAGAAGTCCGGTCAATCCAAACATCCGTGGAACACCATGCGGTCGAATTTGCGTGATCAGATCTTCGTCCGATTGCCAGTCGATATGTTGATCATGGAATTCATGGTCAATGCCATGCTTGAACAAGGAGGCTGCTATGGACCCGATGCCAATGGGGAAAAAACGATACGCTCCATTGAACATCTTCGGGTTGATAAGAATGATTTTTTCATTCATAAACGAACAGATCTCACATGGCTTGCTTTTTGTTTAGGCAATTTGCAACCAAGCCCCATGCCTGTCAAGGGCATAGGGCTTGGTGCGTGTTTATCCCACCATGGATCGTCGGTGTCAGTGCTTGTCCTGCAAAATCGCCTTTCTGTGGGCAATCATATCCACCTTGCCTTGCTGCTGGAAGTACTCTTCGTTCTGGTAGGAGTTCGGAAATACAACCTTTTTGTTTTTGATCTCGTACTGTTTCAGCCCTTCGTTGAACTCATCGAGGGAGATGTGCGTGTCTCCCGCATGGCTGATTTTTCCTTTGGATTCCAGCATGGGATAATAGACATTCATGAAGTCCGGTTCCAACGTGAGGAAACAGTTGTTCGGCTGTCCGAATGGCGACTCGTTGAGAACCTTGTCACGGATATCCTTGAGTGGTTTGTCACGCACGTTGCCAAAATAGATGTGCATGTTGGCGCACTGAATGACATCTCCGTAAGGGGTCATGTTGAACATCTCGCTGGTGCCGGGGCAACCGCCCTTGCCATAGTTGTAATTGACCGAGTCGTCATGACCTTCCCCGCCCGCCGTATGGTGAATGTGGGCATAGGCATAGGGCTTGATGATCTGGCGATAGGCCTCGATGTCTTTGTGATCCAGCATGCACCGCTTGGACATGAATTCACCCACGCCCTTGGCAAAGAGGATGTTGATCATGATCTTCCGCGTCTCGCAAAATTCCAGCAAATCGCGAAAACCGGTGGTGTACAGGTTGCCCTTGTGCAGGGTGTGGTTGATCAGCATCTTGATGCCATGCTTTTCGCCCCATTCGATCAGTTTCATCACCTTGTCGTAGGAGCCTCGCTTCTTGCGGAAAAGGTCATGCAGTTCAGGGATGCCACTGTCCAAGCTGACATTGATCGTGTCAACGCCAAGGTCATAACACTCCTTGACGATCTCTTCCGTGAACATCCAACCATTTGTAGAAATAATGATATGATTCTTGTCGCCTTGGAACGCCTTTAAATAATCGCGCCAATCCTTCTTGAATAGAGGTTCGCCACCCTCCAAACCAAAGGTGGTCGCTCCCAGTTCCATGGCCTCATTCACGACGCGCGCCGTCTCTTCTGGAGTCAACTCCTTGCGGTATTTCGATTCCTCGATATTGGCACATAAACAGTGATGGCAGGTAAAATTACAAAGATAGGTAATCGCGAATTCGATCCCCCGGAATGCATAGGGATACCTCTTGCCGGTCATGCGATAGAAAAATGCTTTGGCGAAGTTCTTGACTAAACGCAATGGATAAAAAGGTTTGCGCCAGTGAATTCCATATTTTATCAAAATCGCAGCATTGATGATCTTCTTGCGCAATGGTTCGACTGGGCGTGTGATTTTGATAATTTTTTGCTCGCTCTCCTCTTCGGCTTGTTTCAGGAGCATTCTGACCCGGGCTCGTTCTTCTTCGGTCTTCCATAACTTCTGAATGTCTTCTTCGTAAGTGCTGAATACAGACGGCTTGGAGGCTTGGTCATCTAGATAGTTGCACGAGTCGCTTCTGGGTTCTACGATAATCGGGATGAATGGTTTGTTCAGTCCATCCGAGGGTGCAATTTCAGTATGCATGACAATTCCTTGCGTTGATGATCGGATTGGTATAGAATACAATGTCTTAATAATTTTATCAAAATCTGCCAGAACCTGTCAAACAAAATCCACCATCCTCTTAAAAATCAGACAGTTTTCGTTTGGACCGAGTACTCGGCTTCGTCATGGTGCTGATTAATACCATGGTTCGGGATGCGCAAATAATTCGCATTGACCCACATGAATGGTTGAATAAACGGACCAACCAAAAATAAAAACAGCACAGTGGTTACGCCCATTGGACCGCCAAGCAGCCAACCCGTGCTAAATAGGCCAATTTCCAACGTCATTTTGGCCTTAAAAAAGGACCAGCCCCATTTTTCAATCATCGTAATCGCCACAAGATCCATGATGCGGATACCAATGCCGCTCATGATGATCAACGCTGAAGCATAAGCACACACCAATAGCGAGACGACATCCAAGGTCACGGCACTGAGGTTGACGGTATATCCAAAAACGATGACATCTACCACAGGCATGGCCTTAATCGTATAATTTTCTAAATGTAAGGCATTCCAGAAGTCCAGTAGAAAGCCAACCGCAGATGTACTGACAAAGGGGGTCATCGGTGGCAACTTGTTGTTCCATAGCATCCACCAAAACAAAAATAAGATGGCGATGAGCGAAGAACAAGTACCAAGACCAACGCCAAGGTGCCGATTCATACCAATGACCAGCACATCAAGCGGGTCTGTCCCTAATTCAGCGTCAATGAAACCTTTTGCTCCCAAAGAGAAAAAAATAATTCCAAAGGTATAATAAACTAATTGATAACGAAATATCGTCATCTGCTGATTCATGTATATTTTTATTATCTGAATCATAATGCGATCCTTTAGGTTCGGGGTAAAGCCATGACAGATTTCTTATTGTAAACATGATGCACTATTTGGGGTAAAAAGTCAAAGGAAAAGGCCGAGAATTTATGAACGTTTGATACCGAAATTGGGTGTTAACACTTGGCTGCCAGCACGGTCAATGTGAAACGGCAGGCTGCGGCAACCTAATTTTGCCATGAGGTGCGTGTGATCCTCTGCATAAATCAACAAAAATCCACTCTCCCCCGCTCCCAGCAGTTTGCCGCCGCTGGCACCGAGTTCCATGGCCCGTTGCATCAATTCATTGGCGTGGTCATTACTGATTCCACTGGCCAACCGCTGTTTCAACTGCCACCCTTGATATAAATTTTCTCCCAAATGAACGACATCCCACTGATGAAAACGGATACGTAGTTCATCCGCCAAGACAACCATCTGATCCAGCGTCTTGAGATATTCTTCCCGACACGAATGGCTCTTTTGTCGTGATAAAATCAGGCTGGCTGAACGCTCTCCGCCTACATAATAAAGGCGTAATTTTTCCTCTAGGGCGTCGTAACCGGCATGATCTAGGGAGATGGGTGCCACATTAACGGACTCATCCGGGTTGAAACGGATGTAATTGACCCCGCCGTAAGCTGCGGCATATTGGTCCTGTTTGCCAATTGGTTCTCCCAAGATATCGATTTCAATGGCGCAGGCCTCACGGGCTAGACGTTCACTGCTGACCGACTGACCTTTGATGGCGTATAGAGCGTGGAGTAGGCCAACCGTAAAGGAACTGGAGGAACCCAATCCGGTTCCAGCAGGTACATCGGCAAACGAGGCAATCTCGATCCCTGTGCCGATGGCCACTTTGCGTAAGGCTTCACGAACGATTGGATGTTTGATTTCATCAATAGAAGAGACATCTTCCATGCAGGAGTATTTAATGCGGATTTTGTCGTGAAAATAAGGGTGAATGACAATATACATGTAGGATTGGATGGCCGCACTCACCACGGCCCCATAGGGACGGCTGGCGTAATAATCCTTAATGTCGCTACCTCCGCCAGCAAAGCTGACTCGGAATGGGGTTCGCGTGATGACCATTTTTTTTATCTTTAAGTTACCGGATATTTGGATTGAGCAAGCCAAAAACCTCGCCAATGGCATAGCCAAAATGTTGCACAATAAACACCGATGCCACATGGAACATGAATCGTGGATATCCTTTGTTAATGGAAAGCCATGCCGCATAGAGGAATATAGCGGGGAAGTACAAAGCCGCACTCCAAAACAGTGGATGCAAAGGTATCAGCAACAAAGAACACATACCAGTCAAAAAAAGGGGTGGCAGGAAATAGGCTGGCATCCACATGCTCGGATGACGCTTGAGCAGACGAGCCCGTCCTCGACCATAACGAACCATATTTCGATACCAAATAGCTGGCGTGGGCCGAAATTTATGCAAAACAGGCAGATCTGGCACCAGAACAAAACGCCATTTTTGGGCAAACAGGCGGAAATTAAGCTCCGCATCTTCGGCCTCACTGCCCAGTGAAACGTCAAAGCCGCCCACGGCCAGGATCGCTTCCTTAATATACAGCACATTCAACGTAGGCAGACTAGAAACGTAACGCGCCGTTTTGAACTGACGGCCTTGAGCACTGTTAAAGCTTCCCGCAAAGGAGTCCATGGCCACACCCACAGCCTGCACAAAGGAAGAGGCATTGGATGGCGGCACATTGCCTCCTCCTACGGCGACCACTGAGCCATCCTTAGCTCTGTATTGTTCAAAATAAGCCACCAGACGTTCCAACCAATCCGTCGGAGCCTCACAATCGGCATCAATAAAGGCGATGTGAGGGTGACTTGCGGCATTAAGACCTGTATTGCGTGCCACGGCGGTCCCAATGCGCGGCTCCACAATCAACTTGACCTGTGAATGGAGGGCTGCACAGGCACGAATGATTTCACCCGTTCGATCTCGCGAACCGCCGTCTACAACCAAAATTTCATAGTGATCAAGCGGATAGGTCTGTCGGACCAAAGAGTCCAAACAGGCACCGATATGCTGTTCTTCGTTAAAACAGACGACGATAACCGAGAGGTCAATCATGAGTGGAGTCGCCTAGTTGTCCGCCGAAAAATTTGCCAAAAAAGGTCTTGGCTGAAAGCAAGGTCCGATACCCCTCGGAGGGATGACGCATCCCTTGCCACAATTTCATGAGTATGTAACGGGGACGCAAATGGTATTTTTTTAAATAATGATCACACAACGCCACCATCTCTTGCGCTGACAGTTCTGGGGTATTGAGGACACAATTATGCAGCCCGTCAGAGGTCAACCACTGAGAAAAATCAGTTGTTTTCAAATAGCCATTGCTCTTGGCCCAGTCATAGGCCTCTGTACCCGGATAAACATATAAAGGATAAAATTGCATGCTGTCAAAGTTGGCTTTAACCGCGAATTCATACCCAGCAGCCAGTGTTGCCTTGGTATCGCCTGGATTGCCCACCATCATACAGCCATGAACCATAAGCCCGGCCTGTTTGACATCCTTGACAAACTGTAAATATTTTTCAAGTTTAATCCCTTTTTGCATATTGTCCAGGATGTTCTGGTCACCACTTTCAAACCCCACGGTCACAAGGCGGCACCCCGCCTTTTTCATGAGTTGCAGCAGATCCAGTTTGACATCCCCCCGTACATTGCAATACCACGGCAAGCGGATACCACGGGCAATGAGTTCGGTACAAATCTGCCGGACATGGTTGGGACTGGCTGTAAAACAGTCGTCCTCTATACCGACCTCTCGTACTGTTTTCATATTTTTTTGAATAAATTCAAATTCATCAACGACATTCGAGGCACTGCGAACCCGGTATTGATGCGAATGAAAAACCTGCGGATAGACACAAAAGAAGCAGCGATGCGGACAACCCCGTCCTGTGATGATCTGCACCATGGGGTAGTTGGCAGCGGCGAAAAAATAATCACGGATATTTAAATGGTGCGCATAGACCTCAGAAACGAATGGCAAGGCATCGAGATCCTGAATGAGCTTGCGTTTTTCAGTGAGGATAACACGCTCTTCTTGTCGGAAGGCCAGACCAGCGACCTGCTCCAATGGGGTGTTTTTTTCCAGTGCAGTGGCCAGTTCTAGGAGTGTGGCGTCATATTCCCCTATGGCCACCCCATCAATGGCAACATTGAGCTGAACGCATTCCACGGGCAAAGCCGAAGGGTGTGTACCGACCAACAAAATGAATGCGTTGAGAAAACGTTTTCTAATCTCTACTGCCACGGCAACATCATTAAAAATACTGGGGGTGCTGGTATCAATGACCACCATATCCGGTTGCCATACGCCCAAACAGGAATCCATCTCCTCCAATCCGACCATGGAAGCCGGGGCATCAAACAGACGAATGTCATGACCGTTTTTTTGTGCCAAACCCGCAGCGTAAGCCAACCAGATCGGGTAATACAATGTTCCGCCTTTAGCTACGGCAGGGCTTCTAGAGGTGCGCGAAAAACGTCCTATGAAGGGTGGATTCAAAAAGAGGATCTTCATTGCAGGCTGTCTGTTCCCAAAATTAACTCTTTCATAAAATTTCGTCCTATGGCATCATTTTTTATCTGTATCACTCTTTTCTCAAACAAGTCAAAGGATGCTAATCAGAATGACAGGATGTCAGGCCGCCCAGGAATTTTCGTTTTCCATACAGAATTATTTTGCCGCTCATGCCCAAATCGTGGCAACACTCAATGTTCAGAGCTGCCAACTCGGCATCGATCTCATCCGGTCTACATTCGAGGCAGGCAAAAAAATTATTACTTGTGGAAATGGCGGCAGTGCATCCACGGCCTCTCACTACATCACAGATTGGAACAAGACGGTTAATTTAGTCACAGGCAAGTCGTTTCGCGGGATTTCGTTATGCGATAATATCGGGCTCATCACAGCTTTTGGGAACGATACTTCATATGACGAGATTTTCGTCGGTCAGCTTCGCGCGCTACTCGACGAAGGAGATTTGCTGGTCTCTATTAGTGGTAGTGGAAACTCACGTAACGTGTTGCGTGCCGTCGAATATGCTAATAATAATGGTGCTACCACTTTGGCGGTAGTTGGTTATGATGGCGGAAAGTTAATGCCTCTTGCGAAGCACAGCGTTTGGATTCCATCTTTTGATATGCAGTTGTGTGAGGACGTGAGTTTAATGTTTGGCCATATGGTGATGAAGTCCTTGTGCAAAAGACCGATAATGATTGATTCAGGTCATTTTCTAAAAGGAATTTCGGCTAACAAATCGGACCATTGTTCTGCCCAGCAACAGGAATGATTGAAATTCGGGATTACCCGTACCGTGACCGGCGTAAACGTTGGTAAATGGTTCAAAAAGGAGCGAATAACAACTTCTGGAACTTGCTGATCTTGCCCGCCGATGAAGTGTGTTTGGGGCAAATGTTGTAAGCGTGAGATGAAATCAACAGGGTTTAGAGAATCAATCATGGGAGTAACGTGGTGATAATGGGTCCAGGCGGTCAGGTCAAGGTTCGCGGCCACCGTGATTAACCAGGAGATATCGGTACGTCTAGCCGCCAGTACTGCCGCAATAACCCCCCCACCAGAATATCCAACCAGTCCAACCCGTTTAGCCTTAAGTTGTTGTTTTACCGTATCAATGGCCTGATCGATGGATAACACGACTTCCTTGGCATATCGATGAGTGGACCAATAGTCGGGATTGCACCCCGAATGGATACCGCCTATGTATTGACATGGACGCCCTAGATAAAGTGCTTTTGGAGTTGGATCTTGCAGTAAAAGCTGGAGAACCAGTAAATCGCGTGGGGTTGGGTCAGGGGAGAGTGTGGTCCGATTGAGCCATGCCAAACCATCCCCTTCGATATAGACGACCATTGTCTCATCCTTGGAATCCGAATGACGAACAAAACCAGTCAGAAGAAAGGGTGACGTTTGCAATCGTACCAGACGCAAACCATGCTCTGTGGCCAGTGCCTTAGCCCGTTCCGTTGGGGAAAGCCACGGACCAACGCAGGCGTTCAATACTGGCATAATAACGCACAAAAAAAATAAAAACCGAAGAGAAGATAACTTCTCTTCGGGAGAGGATGACGCCATGAGCCTAAAGATTAGAAGGCATACTTGATGTTAGCCATAATGCTGTTCTGGGAGAAATCCTTGCGACCAACAATCGTGCTGGCATGAATATCGCCTTCCAAGAGATCGATGATGGAGAAACGTAAGCCGGTTCCCAATTGCGTACCATTTGGATCGTATGTCGTGTCGCTTGCTTCGTAGATCAAGTCCGTTTGATAAGAGGCATTGACATAGGGTTCAATGCCATCAAACCGGTATCCCAATTCAGCACCAGCATGAACCTGAGCAAAACTGATATCGTTAGAAGGCGTGGTTCCAAAAGAGTCAACTTTGTCTTTGGCAAATCGGTAACCAAGATTAAAGCTGAGATCCCAAAGATTGTCGTTAGGGGAGGCCGTAAGATTGGCCGCACCGAACCAACGTCCGGTATCGAAGTTAGCATTGGCTGTACTGGATTTATCCGTAAGCCAAGAATAACCCAAAGTCATGTCGGCGATCAGATATTCATTCAAAGTGAGGGCCGCATAGGGAGCTATGGTAAAAATATCCGTTTTCTGAGTGGATGCGGTGAATCTTTCATCTTGCCACTGGCCAGTCAGTGCGAGTCCAACGGCGATACCATCACTGATGATATGATCCCCGCCAAAAGCAACGGTATGAAGATCGGCTTTACCGGATGATTGATTATCATCTGATTTGGTAAAATCGTAGTTGGCCCATAATCCGATCCCAGACACTGAGTCACCAGCGGACAAACCTGTGCCGACACGATCCAGCGATGCTGTTTTTTGTGAACCTTTATTTCCTCCCTTGAGCGCATTTTTGGCACGTGCGCCGATGATGTCGGTGGTCTTGGTTAGCTGTGAACGTTGACTAACGACCTTTTCATCGCCGCATGTGGCGGAACTGCTATCGTTACTCCACGCGCTAACCGTAATCGTAGTCGTACCTCCTGATGATGAACTAGAAATCGTTCTCGTCTGTATATATCCAGAATGGCAACGAGCTTCTGTTGTTGGTCCACCACTACTACTGCCACCACCACCTCCCCCTTCTCCTGCTGCCTGAGTCATTTCTGGAAATACAAATGCGGCGGCAATCAGTGCCATATTAACGGCAATCGATAATTTTTTCATTTTTTCCCTTTTTTCGTGTCGTCATAGAGAGTATTCGGTTAATTTGAACATTATTTAACTGCACTGTTCGCGATTGTAAAGTTTTCTCCTCGCGAATTAATGACGGGTGTTTGAGCGTCAAGGTTGTATTTTTGGTTAAGAAGTGGCACGTTCTGTTTGGCAAAGCCAAGGATCTCTTCAACAGAAACTTTGCCATCCCGTGGAGTCGTGTCGGCCTTGCCAGATAATCCCTGTAGCAGTGCATAGGTAAATATGCCGTGGCCAAGAGAGCCCAATTCATTGGCTAACTGAGTTCCGGTGGTGGCAGTACCGATATGAATGCCGGTGGAGCGGGAGAGGGTGGCCATTGACTTTTTGTTTTTAAACTCGCCAAAAGCATCCATGGCTTGACCTGACTTGCAGGCATCGATCAACAGGACCACTTTGTGGGCAGAGATTCGGGAAACGTGATTTTTGAGAACATCAGAGGAGATGGCTTGTTCCTTGATCTCATGTTGTTCAATTCCTTGAATGTCTTGCGGGATAAAATGCCATAGATTCTCCGGTTCTATGGTATCTCCATGGCCAGCAAAATAAAGAACCACGGTATCCTTGGGAGGAATGGTTTTCAGATCTTCCAATGCAGAGTTAATGTCTTTGCGGGTTGCATGCTGATCATAAAGCGTGTAAGTGGTAATGTTGCGGAATAGTGAACCGTAAGATCGCATAAAAAAATCCAATATACCTTTGGAATCCGGCACCGCAAAATTGAGTGTTAAATCTGGGTTGGCGTATTGATTGATACCCACAACGAACACGTGCAATCTTGGGGCCTCCTCATCACTTGGGGCTTGATGGGTAATATTGGCCTTGACAGACTCCCCTTCGATATGGTCGTTGCTTAATCCAACGATTCGAAACTCATTGGTACCATTGACCAAATCAACTTTATAATTGATTTTTTCAACCGCTCTTGTTTTATCTTCGGTCCTGTCAGATTTTTGACCTTTGTCTTTATCGACGATTTTGCCGTTGTGAAACAAACGAATCTCATGGATGCCGCCGCCCATATCCTCAGCCGAAATCGCAAGACTCGCCTCTTTTTGGGTTACAACGCCTTTGGGCAGTGTGACCTCTTCGATTCTTGGTGGCAGTAGGAACCCTTCCGTAATGTTGGGTATGCTCGAATCCACCGTGACAAGGCGGGCGAGTCGTTTTCCCAACAATGCGGGGTGGTAGTATTTTTCTAAAAAACCGTCTACGGAAAAGGCGTGCCCATCACCGGCCCATTGAATGGCATCCAGGCGATCTTCCATCTCACCATCTAGTGTGCCATCAAAGCGACCATCAGGAGCAACTACTGCCCAACCAGATCGCATAGAGACGAGGCGGGCGATCTCCATTCCTGAATCGATTTGCCAGAATCGCACGGTTTGGTCATTGCTCCCGGTGAGCAGAATGCGTCCGTTGTCTGCAAAGGCCACGGTGTTGATCTCTTTTTGATGCCCTTCCAGCTCTTTGAGTGGTTTGCCGTCTGGCAGGGACCATAAATGAACAAGCTGGTCTGCGCCAACTGTGGCAATAAAGGTGGTGTCAAGAGCGGCGTCCGAACGGAAGGCAATGCCACGAACCGCCCCCTTATGCCCGGTCAACACCACGTCGTTTTTCCCCTGGGAGATGGATTTCACGCGCACAGTGCCATTTTCGTACCCAGAGGCCAGTAAGTTGCCATTGGGACTCCACGCCAAAGCCAGGATCGGGCCTTCTGTCTCTTTGAACTCTTTGATGATCGAACCATTGCCAACATTCCAGATCCGTACCGCACCATCCAGACCGCCTGTGGCCAATTTTTGACCATCGGGAGAGAGGGTTAAAGTCTTGATCGGATCGTTGTTGCTTTGAATGGTACGCACCAACGAGCCATCTTCGAGTTTCCATATTTTGATGCTCTTATCTTCGCATCCCGTCAAAAGATGAATCCCGTCTGGGGTTACGGCCAAGGCATTCACCGCCTTGGTATGACCTTGAAAACGACGCACGGTTTCGCCGGTAATCAGGCTCCAAAGTCGAACCTCACCGTTGGTGCTACCGGTCACCAAAAATCCTTTGCGCATTTGGGCCTGTTTGGTAGCGGCCTTGGCAAGGTAACCATAGGTCATTTCTCCAGGGACAAAGGCCACAGTCAGGACCGCCCCAGCCTCTCCACGCAACTCCAATTCCCGTTGCCCGGTGGTCAGGTTCCAAAGGTGCGCCGCTTCATTTCCACTGCCTGTTGCCAACCATTGGTTGTCACCGCTTACGCTAATGGCGTTCATGGTTCCGCTAAAGCGAGAGCGAATGGTAAAAGTGGGTTTAAAAATTTGTCGGGCGTTTGTGCGGATGGCATTCACTGTACGGGCGTTGCTCGTAAATCGGCCAACTCCTGGACCCGCTTCAACCGGTTGCGTATGGCACACCATGGCGAACAGGAAAAAGAATAGCGTATATTGGATTGGAGTGATCATTAGCAATTCTCAAGAAGGCTATTCTTAACAACCTGGAATTCGATAAGTCTATGGGCAAGCCGAGTCAAAAGTCAATTCAGAAAATGAGAGATGGATGGCTTGATAGGCCATTTGAAGGGTTTGTCTTTCTTGTCTAAGTATTGGAAAAAGTGGTTATTTTTGTGGGATTTTGGCCCGTTCGAGGATTTGTCCAGTCAGGCTTTTAAAATCACGATAAGCACTTTGGACGCTACCCATGTGTGTCCCTATGGCCCCATCAGCGGGTTTTAAATGAAAGATGGGTTTGCGTGTCTCCTGGGCCATGGGCATCAAGCTGCGGTAGTGTTTGATCATGGCGAAACAGTGTGGATCTTCGGCAGTGGACGGGGGGGGTACCGTTTCTTCGAGGAGAACTTTTTTATAATAAGTGTCGGGAATGCGATCGATCCATTTTTCATAAGCTCTGACGGGTTGTGTCATGACAATGTATCCCAGTGGCCTCATGCTTCCTTGAGGCAGCACCAGTGAGTCATTGGGATTCTTTTTCAATCGTTCTTGCCACCCTTCTCTCCATTGGGTCAACGTAGGACCGAGGTTGCGCAGGCCTTGTAGAGAGTAGAGGTCTGGACCTAGTGGAATCACCACGAAGTCGGAGGCGATCATGGCTGCACGGTTGATGGCCCCCAGATTGGGACCAAGATCCATCA
>JADFYY010000074.1 GCA_015232825.1 Magnetococcales bacterium | reverse complement strand
GTGTGGCCTTTGAAATCGTAGTTCCCCTTTCCTAAATCCAAAATATCGCTTGATTCTGGTATTGGAGCGGGGAATGACCCCGCATCCAATCGAATTTAACTCAATCCAGCTATTTTGAAGTTTAAGGTTTTGCCTCAGGTGTTGGCGCAGGTGGCGGAGGTACGGGTTTGGCCTGGGGAGCCTCGGTGGCCTCCTCTTGCTTGGCCGGGACACTCTTGGACGGAACCGGAGGACCGGACTCTTGCGCCTTGGCCGGTGCAGCCCCCTTGCCGGAAGTTGACGAAGAGATCGGGGCCGAATCCATCACCGATTTCCCGTCTCCAGGACGGGTCGAAAAAAAGGCCAAGGTCAGACTGGTGATCATGAAGACCGTCGCCAAACCGGCTGTAAGCTTGCTCAAGAAATCGCCCGATCCACGCGCACCAAAAAGACTCTGCGAACTGCCACCAAACGCAGCCCCCATATCCGCTCCACTCCCCTTTTGCAGCAACACCACAAAAACCAAAGAGAGACAAACCAATACATGCAACACAGTCAGAATCAGTGTCATTTCGCTACCTTTTTATCCGAAAATTCCAACGGTCAAAATTTCTCAGGGACGGCATCAATAATGGCCAAAAAGTCAGCCGCTTTCAAGGAGGCCCCGCCAATCAAGCCACCATCCACATCCTTCAAGGCCAAAATTGACCTTGCATTCGTACCTTTGACTGAACCACCATAAAGAATGCGAATTTTTTGTGCATCCGCACCCAACTCACCTTCTAGTCGCTGTCGAATAAAACCATGCACCTCCTGGATCTGCTCAGGGGTGGCATTGCGACCTGTTCCAATCGCCCAAACCGGCTCATAAGCCAAAACCAACAACGGCCTTTTGGCCGCATGAACAGGCAGATAAGGAATCAAAGCTTCAATCTGCCCCTCTACCACCTCCAGAGTCCGCCCTAAATCTCTCTCTTCCAGACTCTCTCCCACGCAAACAATCGGCTGCAACCCATCACGAAAGGCCGCCGCCATTTTCCGGCCCACGGTTTCATTATCCTCGCCACATGTTGCTCGCCGTTCGGAGTGACCCAAAATCACAAACCGGCAACCGACATTGCGCAACATAATGCCACAAATTTCACCGGTATGCGGTCCGCTTTCATGCTCGGAGATATTCTGTCCCCCCAATTTAACAGAGGATCCCCCCAAACGTTGATTCAATACATACAACGCAGTTGCCGGTGGACAAATCACGACCTCGCACTGCACAAAACGTCCCGCTCGCGCCGAAAGACCGGTCAGAATCGCGTCGGCAAACTCTTGAGCCGTTTCAATCAGCCCGTTCATCTTCCAGTTACCAACAATCAACGTCCGTCTGCCCATCGCTCCAAACCGCTCCCCATGATTGACGCATATACGGAAATATCGACTTTTGGAGTATATTCAACAAATTCGTTGAAATCAACACCTATTCCTCAAAAACAGGTGTCCATACGATCTATTCATCCATGACCAGATTATTGCGCACTTCGTCCATATTCAGATTTTTCACCCGATTAATCAGTTCCGTCAAAGCCGATTCAGGCA
Organism: Magnetococcales bacterium; assembly: GCA_015232825.1. GTDB lineage: Bacteria > Pseudomonadota > Magnetococcia > Magnetococcales > Magnetaquicoccaceae > Magnetaquiglobus. The sequence goes on along the minus strand of JADFYY010000074.1, from coordinate 12,371 downwards.
CCATGCCAGGCTGCGAAAAAAGAATAATTTTCTCACGAAAAACCATCAAAGTAGGAATCGAGCGAATCTGAAAAGCACCAGCCAACTCCTGCTCCTGATCGGTATCCACCTTGGCAAACACCACATCATCGAACTGTTGAGAGACCTTCTCAAAAATCGGCGCGAATGCCTTGCAGGGTCCACACCAACTGGCCCAAAAATCAATCACAACAATATCATTATTGGTGACCGTCTCTTCAAAGTTGTCCTTAGTTAAAACAATGGCAGCCATAGCCGTCTCCTGAAATGATGAATACAAAAAAACTCAAAAACCTGCATGAATCAACAATTCTGCCGCGACATCCACCGGACGACGCGCAGGTTGCGCTAGATTGTGTCGAATCTCCCGAAAACCAACCCGCTGACACTCCCCACTGACTCCATCAAACAATAAGTTCCGTAAATCATCCGCCAGCACTTCCGGGCGAGCATCGTTCTGAATTCGTTCTGGCACCAATGACCGTCCAGCCACCAGATTGGGCAAAGCAATATGTGCCACACGAATCACCCGACGTCCAATCTCATAGGTCAAACGGTTGACCCGATACATAACCGTCATGGGCGTCCCCAGCAAAGCCGTCTCCAGCGTGACGGTTCCAGAGGTCACCAACGCCGCATCCGCCGCCGCCACAAGCCGTTCGGTTTCTCCTTGCCGCACGACAATCTGACGAAAAAAATCTCTCACCCCAGGGTTTGGTTCCGACTTGAGGACGACCTCCAAATCAAGAGGGGTCAGGGTATTGGCCAAAGCCAACACAAACCGAACCTTCCCACTCTGGGCCACCAGCCGACAGGTTGCCACCATCACCCCAAGATGTCGTCGGATCTCCCCCAAACGACTGCCCGGCAACACAACCACCAACCGTTCCCCCTCGACCACCCCCAATTCACGGCGCGTTGCCCGCCTCGTCTCCTCATCAGGAATCGGCTTCAAGGCCAAAGGATGACCCACAAAAGTCACTGGCAAGCCAGATCCAGCAAAAAAAGCGGCTTCAAACGGAAACAACACCATCAGGTGATCCAACAAATGGACCAAACGCTTCGCTCTTCCAGCCCGCCAAGCCCACACTTGCGGTCCCACATAATGCAAGCGAGGAATCCCCAAAGCCTTGGCCCGACGCGCCAACAAAAAATTAAAATCCGGCAAATCAATGGTAATCAGCAAGTCAGGACGCTTCTGCTTTAAAAGGGCCACCAACTGCCAAAAAATGGTCACCAATCGGGGCAATCGCCGCACCACTTCAACCAGACCAATGACCGACAACTCATTGAGATCACAATGGCTGACAACCCCCTGTTCCCCCATTCTGGCCCCACCCACTCCAAAGGCCTCCAGTCCAGGAAAACGCAACCGCAATTCCGCCAGCAACCCGCCACCCAAAACATCCCCAGACGCCTCGCCAGCCACCAGCATAATCCGGGGAGTGCGGTTCAAACTCAAGATGCCCCCCCCAAACCCGACTCAGCAATACGCCGCCGAATGGTCATCACCACATCCAGAGCCTGCCGACCATCCCGGCCACTCACCCGCACAGGAGAAATTTTGCGAACGGCCTGACAAAAAGAGTGAATTTCCGCCTCCAAAGAGTCATGCGGAATCACGGGCAAAGAGGTCTCTTCAATGACCGGCACCTGAATGCCATCCATCTCCCGAACCCCGGCACCACGCCGCGTCAAAACAACCCCGTTCCGAATAAAATCCAACTCGATCAATTCATTGTCCTGATAAATCCACATGCGCCGCGTCGCCTCTTTGGCCACTCGCGAGGCACTGACCGTAGCCGTGCAACCATTCTCAAAACGAATACGCGCATTGGCCATGTCCACATGCCCAGTCACAACTGGAGCCCCAACCGCTTCAATCTCAGTCACCTTGGAGTCCACAAAATGGAGAATCAAATCAACATCATGAATCATCAGATCCAGTACCACATCCACATCCAATGCCCGATTCTTGAAAGGAGCGAACCGATGGGCTTCAATAAAATGGGGACGCAGCAACAAACCTCTGGATTCAAGCGCGTTCACCGCTGGATGAAACCGCTTGATGTGTCCCACCTGTAGCACCCGGTCCAGCTTGTCGGCCAAGGCGATCAAACCATCGGCCTCCTCCAAGGTCATGGTCATCGGCTTTTCCACCAAGACATGCACCCCCGCAGACAAACAGGCCGCAGCAACCGAATAATGGGTATGAGTCGGCGTCACCACGGAAACCAGATCCACCTTTGCGAGTAGATCCGTATAATCCCGCACCGCCTCCACCCCTAGCTCCCCGGCCACACGCATGGCCCGTTCGTATTGGCTATCGGCAACGGCCACCAGCTTCACTCCTTCCATCCGGGCATATTTCTGAGCATGAAAACGCCCCAGATACCCGACTCCAATAACCGCCGCTCGCAACCCTTCCCCAGCTCGATTTGCAATTGACTCAGGCACCACCTGACTCCTCCATATCGCTGCCAGAAACCCCCAACAGGACCAGATTATGGTGATTCGCCGCCCGACAAGTGGCCTCCAGATCCAAAATCATCGCCCCCCCCGCCTCCACCACAGCCACCGGAATGCCTGCATTTGCCAAGGTCTCCATGGTTTTGGGGCCAATGGTGGGCAGATCCAGACGAGGATCTTGTCTCGGCTTGACCACCTTCACAAAAACCGCATTTCGCCCCTGCGCCCAACCTCGCCCACCGCCTGCGACTAAAGAACCCGCCCGTGTCAACATGGCATCGGTTCCCTCCATGGCCTCAACAGCCACCACCATGTTGCGACGTACCACAACGCCCTGACCAATATCCAAATCCCCCAACGCCTTGGCGGTTCGCCAGCCAAAACGGATATCCTCCCACTCCAAAGCCGTGGGTTGACGGCGGCTCAGACATCCCACAGGGGCCAACAACTCTGGCAAATAATCCGTTACCGAACGCAACGTAAACCCAAAAGTTTCCAACTCCCCGGCCACAGCCCGTAACAGTTGGTCATCGTCGAGTCCCCGCAGCTTCATGACCATGCGCAAAGCAAGAAAATCAGGACGCGCATGCCAAATCCGCGCCTTGGTGATGCCACCCACCAATACCACATTTTTCGCGCCCCGGCGTTCTAAATAGCGCACAATCCGTTTGAATTGTCCCAATTTGACCCAAAGAATCTCGTCAGCCCATTGGGCCAAAGAGGGATCGGTCTCACCCTCATGGGCCACAACCGCAGCCAACCCAGAACCGCCTTGATGAAACAAGGCTCGCGCAAAAATCAAGGGAAGTTGCCCGGAACCCGCTACCAGTGCAATGCGCGTATTCAAACGGAAACACTCAAAAAAGATAGGAAAAACTCTGCACCCAAAAGACAATCAAAGAGTCAGCGACAGATTCCTCTTTGACCGGTCTGAAGAAACTCCAAAATAGACTGCACTTCAACGCACGCAGACAGGTGACGTTCCAACTCTTCAATCGCCTGTTCCATGCGGAGATTGGAACGAAAAACAATCCGGTAAGCCTGCCGAATGGCCTTGATGACCTCTTCCGAAAAACCGTGACGACGCAATCCCACCACATTCACACCGGTAATTTTGGCCCGGTTGCCTGCAGCAGAAACATAGGGTACAACATCCATCGAAACAGCCGAGGCTCCACCAATAAAGGCATTGCGACCAATGCGAGCAAATTGATGAATCGCGGTCAATCCGCCGATCACGGCATAATCTTGAATTTCCACATGACCGGCCATGGTGGCTCCATTGGCCATGATCACATGATCACCCACACGGCAATCGTGCGCCACATGGGCATAAGCCATAATCATGCAGTCGTTGCCAACCCGTGTCAGTCCACCGCCCCCTTCCGTACCGCGATGAATACTCACATATTCCCGAATGGCGCACCGCTTACCGATCTCTACCCGTGTGGGTTCACCACTATAATGGGTATCCTGTGGAGCCTGTCCTATGGAGACAAAACTAAAAATTTTTGAGCCTTGTCCGATCACCGAATGTCCATCAATAACGGCATGCGCCCCCACTTCAGCCTGATCATGCAAGATCACATTGGGGCCGATCACGGCATAGGGTCCGATGCGAACTTCCGCACCAAGTTCGGCTTTGGAGTCCACCACGGCGGTCGGATGGATCAAGGAGGTCTCAGCCATGCTCCCCCCCTGCTTCACCCGCATCATCGGCATCTCGTGTCATGGCCATCAATTCGGCTTCTGCCACCACAACGCCGTTGACCCTGGCAAACCCCTGAAAACGCCAGATCTCTCGACGCCTTTTAATTAAAAGCAGTTCCAACAGCAGTTGATCCCCCGGTATTACCGGCTTGCGAAAACGGGCCTTGTCAATGGCCATAAAATAGACCAGACGCCCCTGCACCGCCGATGGATCGGTGTGTCCCGCGAGCAAAGCACCGGCTTGGGCCATGGCTTCCAGAATCAACACCCCTGGCATAACCGGATGACCCGGAAAATGGCCGACAAAAAAGGGTTCGTTGAAGGTCACGTTTTTAAGAGCCACCAACCGTTCCCCTGGCACCACCTCTTCCACCCGATCCACCAACAAAAAAGGATAACGATGAGGCAAGGTCTTGAGAATGTCACGCCACACTTCCACCGATATGCTCCTTACCTAAAACCACTTTTTCGTTTGTTCGTTCAGTTTTTTCAACACCTGATCGGAAATATCGATGGAGGAGTTGGCATACAAAACCTGTCCCTTGCCAAATACGGCGGTATAGCCTCGCTCCGCGCCGATCTCCTCAATCACCTTACGCAAGGCTTCGGTGATTTTTTTGGTCCACACCCCGTTTTCGCGGTCAATGGCGGCCTGATTGTCCTCCACCAGACGCTGATATTCACGGAACTTGCGACGGGTATTATTCTCCACTTCTGTCCTGGCCTCTTGAGTCATCATTTTGCCACCCTGTTCTACCTTGGCTTTCAATGACTTGATCTCAGACTCCATGGAGTCCACCTCCTGTTGCTTGGAGGCCAATTTTTTCTTGAGCATGTCTCTGGCGTGAGTTGCTGCGTCTGATGAGGCCATGACACGCGGCACATCCACATACGCAAAAACCGCTGGTCCTCCTCCCCCGGCTGCATGCAAAGCCCCCAAAGGGGTCATTGCAAAGAAAGCCAGCAACACGGCCCATGACCATGGCGCAAAACGGCCCGACACCAGGATTCTTTTTGAGCCAACCCGATTGAGAAAAGATATTAAGCTCACAATGATGTCCCCATGCTGAAGTCAAATATTCTAGTCTGATCAAAATCCTCTTCTTAAAGAGGATTTTGATCAGACTAGAATATTTGTCCCCATGCTGAAGTCAAATATTCTAGTCTGATCAAAATCCTCTTTAAGAAGAGGCGTACTCAATGAAACACGCAACGGGCCAAAAGGTGAATTCCAATGCACACCCACCCCAGTTGACACACGCACACTCCCAGATTGCCGAACATCTGAAGGCAACGCCGAATCACCCAAATAGCCAGCATCCATAAAGGTCACCCCACGCACCCCTTTGTCGGCCATACCGAAAAACGGGAAAAAGAGTTCGGCATTGACCTGTTCAAAGTGAACACCACCATAAGCATCGCCGTCCACAAACGTGCGAGGCCCAATACCTGCGGGTTTAAAACCACGTACCGACTGGCTGCCACCCAAATAGAACCGTTCAAAAATAGGAACATCCTTGTTCAGGCCATCGATATAACCAACGCGACCACGCAAATGGCCCACCCATTCATTATCATCGGAAAGGGCATGGTAGAGTTGATTATCCACCAACAGCCGGGCAAAGGTGACATCGCCTCCCAAACCAGCCAGATCCGTAGTCAACCGATGCACCCGTCCCTCTGTGGGTAGAAGGGTATTATTGACATCGTTCCAGACCAAGGAGTTGCTGACCATGGAACGCAGATAGGGACTCTCATCCGCCTGAGCCCGAAGCGACCGGGATGCAATGGTGCCAATATTGGTAATATCCACTTCAGCAAGATTGTAACTGATATTGTCTCGCAAATTTTTGGAAATTGGAAAACCCAACCGCAAAGCCCCTCCATAGACCTGCTCCTTGTAAGAGGAGATGGTCCGACGATCCGTTTCCCGCGCAAACAGATCAAAGCCTGCCGAGAGATTTTTATCGAGGAAATAGGGCTCTGTAAACGAAAAATCAAACTGGGTAGAGGTGCCGGTCAAAGCGGTGGAGAGAACCACCCGTTGCCCCCGACCCAGGAAGTTGTTTTGGCTGACGCTGGCTGTCCCGATGAAAGAGTCAGTACTGGAATAACCTGCCCCCACAGTAAAGGTGCCGGTCGGTTTCTCCTCCACCTTAATCCGCACATCCACCTGATCGGCATTTCCAGCAGAGGGAGTGGTAATCTCGATATTTTCAAAGAAGTTCAAATCGCCGATACTTTTTTTGGATTGACGCATCTGAGTGGAGGAGAAACGGTCCCCTTCACTCAAGGCAACCTCACGCCGTACCACGTTATCGCGGGTGCGGGAGTTACCAACCACCTCAATGCGATTCACATAAACCCGACGTCCCTTGACCACATCAAAAACCACACCAACGGTCTTGGCCTCGTCATCCATGATCGGTTGGGGCCGAACATCCAAAAAGGCATAGCCGAAATCGCCAATCAAGTCGATCAGTCGATCAATCGATTGTCGCATCAAGTCACGGGAGTACCATTCACCCTGTTTGATGCGTAACGCCTCCATCAACTTTTCCTTAGGCAATTCGTCGAAATCGCCCTTGATGTCAATGGCTCCAAAACGATACCTCGCCCCTTCATTAACCGAATGGGTCACGACAAAGGCACGCCGATCCGGGGTCAATTCTGCCACGGAAGAATCCACTTGCACGCGAGCATAGCCTTCATCCAAGTAGACATTGCGCAATTGGGATTGATCAAACAGCAACTTCTCCCGGTCATAGGCATCATCTTCAGTAAACCAAGAGAACATTCCCGATGGATGAATCATCATTTTACGGGTCAATTTGCTTTCGGAAAGTTCCTTGTTGCCAATGATGCGGACCTTCTGCACACGGGATTTCTCTCCCTCTTCAATATTAAACACCACATCGACCATGTTTTGATCCAAGGGTTTGACCGTCATATCGATCTTGGCCAAGAAAAATCCCTTGATGCGAAAGGCTTGCCGCAACGCTGTCAAATCCCGTTCCGTGGCACTCCGGTTGTAGAGGGTCTGAGGCTTGATATGGATCAGTTTTTCCAACTCTTCCTTGCTGTAAGCGTCATTTCCCTCAAAAGTGACCTTGCTTACAGTAGGATTTTCGACAACCCGCACCACCAGAGCCGAACCCTGCTGTTCGATGGCGACATCCTTGAAAAAGCCAGTATCGTAAAGAGCCTTGATGCTGTTACGTATTGAATCGTGTGCCATAGGCTTGCCGGGTGTCACCGCCACATGACTCTTGACGGTATCGACCTCAATACGCCTCGCCCCCTCCACACGGATGGAGTCGATGATTTCGTCCGACCAACCGGGCCTTGCCAGCGTCATCACCGACAGCATTAAAGAAAAAAATAGCAGTGAACGAATAGAAACCATGCTGAAACGAATCCTCATGACAAGTCGTGATCAATAATTACTCAAACATACTCCATAATGAGCGATCCTGGCAAGTGGAAACCTGATACACAATCATGCCTATCGTTCGTTTCAAAATGGAAACATGCGGGTAAGATCATTTTTCATGGCCCAGACCATCAACAAAACCAAAAAGGTCATCCCAGCCCGATTGGCATACAATTGCACGGTCTCAGAGACGGGTGACCCCTTGATGGCTTCAATGCAAAAAAACAACAGATGACCACCATCTAGCACCGGAATGGGCAATAGGTTCAGAATACCCAAATTAATCGAGATCAAGGCCATGAAAAACAACAGACTGCTGGTCCCCTGCGCGGCGGTTTTTCCTGCCATTTCCGCGATCATCAGTGGACCGCCGATCTGGTCCGCCGGAACCGCCCGTGTGATCAATTTCCAAACGCCAGTCACAATCATATCGGTAATGCGCCAAGTCTGCTCCGCGCCCCGCGACCACGCCTCGCCAAAACCATAAGAAACGACCTCCATGGACTCCCCTGGAGCAATCCCGATCAGGTTGGTTTTCACCTTTTCGCCAAAAAGATTGGTCATCTCCTTCACCTGAGGCTGAATGGGGATGATAAAGGTCTGCTCTTTCCTCTGGATGGTAAAATTCATGGCGCGACCATCGGAATTCTTGATGGTTTGACTCAATACATCCCAACGGGCAACCTGCACATCGTTAATGGCAAGAATTCGGTCGCCAACCTGCACGCCAGCAACTTCTGCGGGCATTCCGGCTGTCACTGACCCCACCACGGGCAATACCTCGCCCACACCCAGCATAAAAGAGAAGACCAACACAAAGAAGGCAAACACAAAATTGAATGCCGGTCCCGCAAACACAATGGCAATGCGCGACCAAACACTCTGAACCGCAAAGGAGTCGATGGCATCCTTCGCGTAAACAGGGCCACCCTCTTCTTCTTCATCGTCGTCCGACTCGCCGAGCATCTTGACATAACCACCAAGCGGCACAGCACTAATCCGATAATCGGTCGTTCCTTCCCCCTTGTTCCATCCGACAATACGCGGACCAAACCCCAAAGAAAAGACTAAAACCCGCACACCCACTAAACGGGCCACCAAAAAGTGACCCAATTCATGCACAAATATTAAAACACCCAGGACTACCAAAGCCCACATAACGGTATTCATGTTACCATTGATCCCTTCCCATAACGGACAATCCATTCATTGGCACGTTTACGCGCCCCATGGTCCGCCTCCAAGACATCCGCCACCGATCCCATGACCAAACCAAGATCAGCCCCATCCAAAGTCCATTGGATCAAACGCGGAATGTCCAGAAAACCGATTTTATTCTCCAAAAAGGCCGCCACAGCCACTTCATTGGCCCCGTTTAAAACAACCGGGGCGCGTCCCCCTTGTTCCAGTGCGGCATAGGCCAAACTCAAACACGGAAAAACCGCTGGATCCGGCGGACCATAAAAGGTCAAGGGGCCAGCAGTCGTCAAGTTCAACACCGGGACAGGAGCCCAAATACGTTCCGGCCAAGCCAAAGCCACGGCAATCGGGGTGCGCATATCGGGCATGCCCATCTGGGCCAGTACCGATCCATCGGCATAAGCCACCATGGAATGGACAATACTCTCAGGATGAACCATCACCTCAATACGATCTGCGGAAACCCCAAACAAATAATGGGCCTCGATCACCTCCAGACCCTTGTTCATACAAGTAGCTGAATCAATGCTGATTTTACGGCCCATACTCCATTTAGGATGCGACAGAGCTTGGGCTGCCGTGACCGGTTGCAGCTGTTCCCGTTTCCATCCCCTGAATGGTCCACCCGATGCGGTTAAAATCAATCGCACCCCACTTCCCAATCCTGTGGCCATACTTTCGCGTTGACCATTGTTCAAAACCTGAAAAATGGCACTGTGTTCCGAATCCACAGGAATCACCCGCACTCCATTGCGACGCGCCTCCTGCATAAAAAGATCACCGGCCATGACCAGACACTCTTTGTTGGCCAAGGCCACATCTTTACCCGCACGAACCGCAGCCAAGGTCGGTTGCAAACCCGATGCTCCGACAATGGCGGAAAGAGTCATGTCAGCCCCTTCCCAGCCACCGATTTGTTCCACGCCACGCTCACCAGACAAAACCACAATCGATTCCCCGGCCAAGGCCTGACGAACCGTTTCTGCCGCCTTCGCGTCCTGCAAAGCCACGGCTTCAGGACGAAAACGACGCGCTTGCTCCAGCAACACCCCCGCATTGGAACCGGCGGCCAAAGCCACCACCCGAAATCGATCAGGATGGGCCGCAATCACATCCAAGGCATTCACGCCAATGGAACCGGTGGATCCCAAGAGCGCGATCTTTTTAACCGCCAAAACCCAATGCTCCCCAAATCAGGCCACTCTCCCGCAATTGCAGATAGCCCGCAAACACTGGAATGGCAAACAACAGGCTGTCCAAACGATCCAACAACCCGCCATGACCGGGAATCAATTGGCCAGAATCCTTGACCCCCGACTCCCGCTTAAAGAGGGATTCCACAAAATCACCAACCTGTCCAGACAATGACAACACCAAACCCAACAGCATCCCTTCGGACAAAGAAAAGGGAGTCTTGAAAACCATCACGCTCCCAACCCCCGCCACCAACCCTAAGCCTGTCCCACCCCAAAATCCAGCCCAGGTCTTATTCGGACTAATGATTGGCGATATTTTTCGTCTACCAAATTTGCGCCCCACAAAATAGGCACCGGAATCCGTAAACCAGATAATAATCAACAAGAAACAAATCATGGATCCCCCGTGTTCCATACCACGTATGCCATCCAACAGCAGCAAAGGCACGCCGCAATAGACCACCCCCATGAAACGAAACCCGATCCGCTCCGTAATAACCATACCGGGTTGGTACTCAATCAATCCCAAAGAGAGCAACAACCCCAAAATCAACACAAGCTCCATCCCGATCCAATCGGCATGTCCCATAAACCCCGTACCCAAAAGCAACCAAACCGCTCCCAACAAAGGGGCAAAGACCACCACAGAAATGGCTTCATGCAAACGAACCCATTCCCACAACAAAAATAACGCCGCAAGCATCAGCAATGGAAACAGCATAACCCGCGATCCTGCCAATAACAGCAGAATCAGCAGAGGGGCCAAGGCCGAACCAGAGAGTATGCGCTTGAACATCGAATATCAATCCAAAAATTATCGAGCAGCCCCAAAACGACGATCCCGGCCGACATAATCGCGTATGGCCTGCTCAAGATGGCCCGCATCAAATTCAGGCCAATAAATAGGCAGAAACACCATTTCGGTGTATGCCATCTGCCAAAGCAAAAAATTACTAATTCGTTGCTCCCCTCCAGTCCGAATCAGCAGATCAGGATCAACCTGACCGGCTGTGGTCAAACGGGAGGAGAGAAGATTCTCGGTGATCTCCTCTGGAGTGATGCGTCCAGCCATCGCATCGCGGACCAAACCGCAGGTTGCATCCACCAGTTCCTGACGACCGCCGTAATTCAGAGCAATATTGAAATCCAAGGCAGTGTTATTTTGTGTCTTCTCTTCCAAATCTCGCACCAAAACCTGAATGGTCTGTGGCAGGTCCGCAATCCGCCCCAAGGCGCGAAACCTCACCCCTTCCTCAACCAACTCGCGCATCTCGTTGCGCAAATGGATGGCCAATAAATTCATCAGCGAGGAGACTTCCTCCTGGGGACGATTCCAATTCTCGGAGGAGAAGGTATAAAGGGTCAAAGTTGGAATCTTGAAGTCCAGACACGCTTCCACAGTACGACGAACCGCCTTGACACCACGACGGTGACCTTCAATCTTAGGCAGATAGTGGGCTTTTGCCCACCGACGATTGCCGTCCATGACGATGGCAATATGCCGAGGTAGTTTTTCTTGGGGAATATTGATCATTCGTCATTCTGGTTGGTTTTGGATAATAATCCATCTATACCCGCATCACATCGGCTTCTTTATGGGTCACAATTTCATCAACTTCCTTGACATGCTGATCGGTATGTTCCTGCACCACCTTTTCCATCTGCCGCAAGTCATCTTGAGAAATTTCTTTATTTTTTTCCATTTTCTTGTATTGGTCCATGGTCTCCCGGCGCACATTGCGCAAAGCCACCTTCGCCCCTTCACCCGCCTTGTAAACCAGTTTGACCAGTTCCTTACGTCGTTCCTCGGTAAGTTCTGGCAAGGGAACACGAATCAAAACGCCATCATTGGAAGGGTTCAACCCCAGATTGGCTTCCAGAATGGCCTTCTCAATGGATTTTATTAATTTTTTGTCCCAAGGCTGCACCGTAATCATGCGAGGTTCTGGAACATTCAACGTGGCCACCTGATTCAAAGGGGTCTCCGAACCATAGGCCACAACCATAACCTTTTCCAGCAAAACCGTAGAGGCCCGTCCCGTGCGTAAACCGGAGAGTTCCTCCTTGAGTGCCTGAAGAGCCTTGATCATTCGTTGATCCAACGATTGCAAAATAGCAGGGTCGATCATCTTGCCACTCCTGTCAAAGTCTCTGTCCTATTGAGGTTACCCATTATGACGCCAAACCAATGGTCGTACCCCGAGGTTCCCCTTTGAGAATCGCCAACAAACTGCCTCGTTCCATAATGGAAAAAACACACAGAGGAATCTTATTGTCCCGACACAAAGTGATGGCGGTCAGATCCATCACTTGAAGTCCCTGGCGCAACACATCGTCATAAGATA
>JADFYY010000073.1 GCA_015232825.1 Magnetococcales bacterium | reverse complement strand
TGGCCAACGTCCTCTTCTCTTTGTTCCACGAATTTGAAATGAAACGGCTCAAACTCGATGACAAGGAACACGACCTGAATCGCGCGGCGAGATATCTCGACAAATTTCTCCTCTCCATGAACGACATCATCATCGTCTGTTCACAAAAAGGAGAGATCGAAAAAATCAATCGTCCTGAATTTCTCGGCTTTGCCAAAAACGCCTTGATTGGAAAATCCATCAAGATACTCCTGAAAGAACGGGCCGAACTATTCAACGAGGTCAACTTGCAAACCTTGCTAAAGACCGGTTTTCTTCAAAGCACCGAAACCACACTGACCACGTTGCAGGGACAAAAAATTCCCGTTCTGATCACCGGATCCGTGCTTCGCGATGAGAACAAAGAGATCATCAGCGTCATATTGAACGCCAAAGAGATCAGCGATTACAAAAAGGCCCAAGAAACCGTCCGCGAACAAGAGGCCCAATTGATGGCGGCCAAAATGGCCAATCAAACCAAAAGCGACTTTCTGGCCGCCATGAGCCATGAAATCCGTACTCCCATGAACGCCGTCATGGGACTGACCGAACTGGCACTCTTGTCTGACCTGACACCCAAAACACGCAATTATTTGATCAAGATCACCAACGCCTCTCGCTCCTTGTTGCGCATTATCGACGATATTCTAGACTATTCCAAAATCGAAGCGGGCAAACTGACGTTAGAATCGACCCATTTCCAGTTACGGGATGTGTTGGACCACCTCATGGATCTTTATCGCCAACCCGTTGCCGAAAATCGCCTGGATCTTGTTGTCCTCTTTTCCAAGGAGTGTCACTTCGCCCTGACTGGCGACCCTCTGCGATTAGAACAGATCCTGATGAACCTAATTGGCAACGCCATTAAATTCACCCAGCAAGGGAGCATTGAGGTAGCGGTCAGAACGGTCACAGAGCATGACCATAGTATGGGAGGCGTCCTGTTGGAGTTCTCAGTCCGGGATACCGGCATTGGCATCACCCAAGATCAAATACCCCGATTATTCCAACCTTTTCAGCAGGCCGATGGCTCTACCACACGCAAATACGGTGGCAGCGGTTTAGGACTCTCCATTTGCAAACGTCTGGTGGAGATGCTGCAAGGTCGCATCTGGGTAGAAAGCATACCAGACCACGGCTCTGTTTTCCGTTTCACCGCCCGCTTTCAACTCCGTGAGGAAGCCACCAACACCGCACCCATTACACCCACTGCCCTGCAAGGACTCCATGTGTTGGTGGTGGATGACAACACCTCCTCGCGGCGTGCCCTGCAAAAACTTCTGCAATCCTTCACCTTTCAGACCACGACCGTCGAGTCCAACAATACCGCTCTAACCACCATTCGCCAAGCCATTCTGGCAGGAAAACCCTTCGGTTTAATCCTGGTCGATCAACTCATGCCGCCACCAGATGGGGTGGAGACCACCCGTGACATCGTGGACCTTTATCGCCAGATCGCCCCAGGCCTCCCTTTGCCGAAAATCATTCTGATGACCCCCATGGATCAAGACGAAGCCATCAAACAACTCGCCAAGGCAAACCATTATCTTCTCAAGCCAATCAACAGCCAGCTTTTGTTTGACACCATTTTGGAGACCTTTGGTCTAGAAGAGTCCTCTAGTCATCACCTTGCAGCCAATCCACTCCAGATCACCGAGGTCAGCCAACGGTTTGGTGGTACACGGGTATTGCTGGTCGAAGACAATAAAATCAATCAAATGGTTGCCAAAGAACTCCTTGAAAACGTTGGCATTATGATGGAACTGGCCGAAAATGGCCAAGAGGCGATTGATCGGGTTACCAAGGAATCCTTTGATATGGTTCTCATGGACATCCAAATGCCGGTGATGGATGGACTCACCGCCTGTCGCCACATCCGCGCCCATCCAAACGGACAAGAGATCCCCATCATTGCCATGACTGCCCACGCCATGACAGGGGACCGGGAAAAAAGTCTAGAGGCTGGCATGAATGACCATATCACCAAACCGGTCAACTCACAGAAGCTCTACGAGACCTTGACCCGATGGATCTCGCCGCAAGACAAACCAGAGATATCCACAATCCTGACGCCACTGGCGACCAATGCCGCAGACGCTGGCCCCAGAGTTCCCGCAACGGTTCCCGGCATTGATGTCATGGCTCTTTTGCGACGCTTCAACGGCAAACACAGCAGTGCACTGCGTATTCTGCTAACATCACAAGAGGATTTCTCTTCCGCCAGCAAAGAGATGCGCACCCTGTTGAGCGGAAAACGGGAAGACGATCTGGAAGCCGCCCTACGACTGGCCCATACCATCAAAGGATTGGCCGGAACACTAGAGGCAGGCCGCCTGCAAAAGGCCGCCTTTGCCTTAGAGACAGGAATCCACCAAAAGGATCATGCCGCTTGGCCCGGTTTATTGGATACCTTTGATGCCGCATTAGAACAAATTGTGACTTCCATTCAGGAACTGAAAGCTGAAGAAGAGGCACGCAACCTCAATACCATCAGGACAGAATCTGGCAAAACAAAAGACAACTCTCAGGTCATTCATTTGCTCAAAGAACTGGCTGGTTACGTAAGAACCAATGATTTCAAAGCCCGTTCTACTCTGGACATTCTCCTTCCATTGATGCAGGATACGACTCTTCAGGCAGACATGAACCAATTGCAAAAACATCTCGGACGATTCGATTTCAAGGGATCCATCCCCATATTGACCCGGATTTTCCAAGCCATGAATATTTCTTAAGATTGAGAGGCTGCCATGTTACACGCCATGGAACAAGAAATCACGATTCCAGCTGATGGACGTTTACCGGACTCCTTTAAAGCGGCCTTTGGACACAAAGCGCGGGTCATCGTACTATTGCAAGAACCAATTATTATGGATCAAAACGACTCCGAACGTCTCATGGCTTTCGCTGGCACGATTGACTGGCCAATCGATGACCCTGTGGAATGGCAACGACAACAAAGGAATGAGTGGGAGCGGCCATGGGATTAAGTTACATTCTGGATACAAATGCAGTCATTTATTTGCAAAAGGGAGTACTTGATAAAGCGTTACCTCGTGGCAACATGGCGATTTCAGTGATAACCGAAATCGAATTAAGAGGTTTTCCTGGTTTATTGACCGAACAGAAAAGATGGCTGACAGACTTTTTGTTTAACATGCGCATCATCGGATTGAATGACGATATCAAAGAAACAGCAATCCAGCTGCGCTGTAACCATCGTCTCAAAATTCCAGATGCCATCATAGCTGCCACGGCATTGACCTTTGAGGCCACTTTGTTGACCAATGATTGTCAATTACATGGAATAGCTGAGTTGACATGTCATAGATTAGAGTTGAGGCAACAACTTTGAAATTGCCAACAACATCTAGAGAGATATAATGACTAACAATAGAAAAATATTATTTATTTCAACAGTTACCCTGCTAGTTGCAGGTCTACTGCTCCGCTTTCTGGTCTTGCCGAACCATCCAGCAAACCACCCGCCATTGCGCCTAGCCAGCAATGTCTGGGCCGGTTATGCGCATCTTCACATCGCCAAAGAAAAAGGAATTTTCACCAAAAATGGCGTAGAGGTCTCGATAACCCTGAACCAAGAGGTTTCCCAATCTACCAATCAATTCAAAACCGGCGAAGCCGATGGATTCTTTTCCGCCTTGACAGATGTGGTCATGCTGAATGCCACGGGAATCCCGGCCAAGGTGGTCTATATCGCCGATTATTCCCAGTCCGCCGATGTCATTGTTGGCCGTGGAGAATTTGCATCTTTGGCCAATCTCAAGGGGCATGTTGTCAGCTTTGAGAAATTGAACTCCTTCTCCCATCTCTATGTTCTCAAAGCCTTGGAAAAACAGGGACTCAATGAGAGCCAAGTCCGTTTTGCCATTGTCCCACCGCAGAATGTACTGGAAGCTCTGGAGCAAGGACGCATTCACGCAGGCCATACCTGGGAACCCATCACCTCTCAGGCCATAGCCAAGGGTTACAAGATTCTCTCTCAGGCAGGAGACATCCCTGGAATTATCACCGACACCCTAGCGTTTAATTCCAAAATCATTCAGGAACGCCCAAATGATGTGCAAGCGGTTGTTAAATCGATGTTGGAAGCCCAAGCATTTGTTATGACCCACAAAGAAGAAGCGGTGGCCATCATGGCAAAAGCCCAAGGCATGACCCCCGATGAGATGAGCAGTGGTTTGGATGGTGTGGCACAGGGAACCCTGAAAGCCAATATCACAGGCATGACCCGTTCAGCAGACCCATCCTCGTTGTATGGCTCTGGAGAAATGATCATTGAATACTTGCTCAATCGGGGACAACTGCGCACCAAACCCAATCTAGAAATGATGATCGACGACCGTTTTGTAAAAACCGCGCAATAAAAGGCCATACTGACAAGTGAAATTTGCCAAGAAGTTGATTCTCCTCTGTTCCGTCCTGGTCACTCTGACCGGTTTTGGCATCGCCTTTTTTGTCTATGGGATCCTGATCCAATCATCTGAGACAGAGGTTGTGGAACGTCTACAAAAACGGTCGCTTGATTATTTAAAAAATATTGACCGCATGCTCTTTGAACGATTGGGTGATCTTAAATTATTCTCAACAGATCCCTTTCTATGCGACGACACGATCCACCTGGAGCAAATCGCCAACCGCCTTATCCTATATCGGGACATCTACAAAAATTACCTAGACATCGCCTACTTAAACCCTGAAGGCATCCGTCTGGTTGCCAGTTCCGGCTTGGCACTCAACCAACGTCAAGAACCCCA
Source organism: Magnetococcales bacterium (assembly GCA_015232825.1). Classification (GTDB taxonomy): domain Bacteria; phylum Pseudomonadota; class Magnetococcia; order Magnetococcales; family Magnetaquicoccaceae; genus Magnetaquiglobus. Next base: position 9,198 of record JADFYY010000073.1, on the reverse strand, counting down.
AATAAGTGTCAACACCCCCAACAAGCCCTCTCTCGACATCTCATTTTCCCCTTTGCTCAATGAAAACACAATAAATATCACCCAATCGATTCACTGCCCTTCTGAACAAGCTCCACGTGGCCTCTTACTGCTCTCTATTACCTTGGATCGCATCCACGATCTGTTTGTTTCCCAAATCCCAGACCCGGACTTGAACACGGTTGAAATCACCCTAATAGACAAAACGGATAGGGTCCTTTATTCCAACGCCCATCCCGCATGGGTCTTAAAAAAGCGGATACCACTCCAAAATCCCAATAATGATCCCATTAAAGACGCCAAAAACGACTCAATCATTTTACAGACCCATGAACCCGGATTCTTAAATTTTGGCGGAAATGGATGGGTTTTACAATTGGTCATCCCAAGAGAGGTTACAACCGCCAAAGCCGTTGCCATGCTCGATACGATCATTATCGTTACATTATGCTTTATATTAATTTCTATAATTATTTCATTTTGGATTAGTCGAAAATTTGTCATTCCCATCATTGACCTACAACAAGCTGCCCAAAAAATTGCTGAAGGCGAACTGTCGATCCAAATTGCCGTGCAAAGCCAAGACGAAATTGGCCAACTGGCCATCTCTTTCAACCGAATGTCCCATCGTCTACATCAACGCAACCAGGATTTGGTTCAAGCCAAGGAGATGGCCGAATCGGCCAGTCGCGCCAAAAGCCAATTTCTGGCCAATATGAGCCATGAAATTCGCACCCCCATGCATGCCATTCTGGGGTTGACCGAGTTGGCTATCCGTCACGCTTCAGACTCACCCAAAATACGCGATTATCTAGATAAAACCAAAAATGCTTCCAGTTCTTTGTTGCGGGTCATCAACGATATTTTGGACTTTTCCAAAATTGAGGCGAACCAGTTGCAATTGAAAGCTGAAGTGTTTCAGTTGGACCTCCTGTTGGATAATCTGACCAATCTGTTTTTAAACCAAGCTGAAAAAAAAGGGCTTCGTTTAAACCTGCATTTAGGAACAGAAGTTCCTAAGGCCTTGTTTGGTGACCCCTTGCGCCTGGAACAAATCCTGATCAATCTCATTGGCAATGCCATCAAATTCACAGAAGCAGGCGAGGTCACTTGTCAAGTCACTCTGGTGGAACAAAACCAAGACCAAGTACACTTGAAATTCAGGGTCCAAGATACCGGTCTTGGCATGACAAACGAGCAGATCAATCGCCTGTTTACCCCCTTCATGCAGGCCGATGGTTCCACCACCCGCAAATACGGTGGCACGGGTCTGGGATTGAGTATTTGCAAACGCCTTGTCGAGTTGATGAAAGGTGAAATTGGAGTAGAAAGTGTACCAAACCAAGGCACAACGTTTTACTTTACCCTCCCGTTGGAACTCTGTACCCAGATCAATCAACCTTCCGAAACGGCAAGCTTAGATGATCATCCCCTCATCGACACAATGAGTGGTGCATACGTGCTGGTAGCGGAAGACACCCCCATCAACCAACAAATTGCCAAAGAGTTGCTGGAATGGGTGGGAATTCGCGTTGATATTGCCAATAATGGGTCCGAAGCCGTACAAATGGTGCAAACCAATGACTATGATGCGGTGCTGATGGATATTCAGATGCCCATCATGGATGGTTATGAGGCTACGCGCATCATTCGCAACACTCCCCGTTACGCGCAACTGCCCATCATTGCCATGACAGCCCACGCCATGGACGATGAAAGACAAAAATGTCTGAATGTCGGCATGAATGCCCATATTGCCAAGCCAATTGATACGAAACAGTTATTTCTCCTCTTGACATCACACATCAAACCGGATAAACATATATTAATTAACCAGCCATTGACCCAGATCACTTGCCCAGAAACCACCACCGTGATTGATTGGGAAGCCGCCTTACCTAGGGTGATGGGTAACAAAACAAAGTTGATCCAATTATTGATTGAATTCAAAAAAGAGTATTCCACATTTGCGGAGGATGTGCGAACCACCTTTAACCAGGGAAATCTGGAACAGGTCAGAAAAAAAATTCATTTAATTAAGGGATTAAGCGGAAATTTAGGAGCCAATCAACTGCAACAGGCTGCAACCGCTTTGGAATTGTCAATCAAGGAAGGCAACACAACCGCATGGCCTGCTCAGATGGATCTATTTGCCACAGAGCTGCAAACCCTTTTATCGGCCATCACCGACCTGCAAACCACGGATTCAACCGCCTCGGATGTTGACCAGGATCAACCCATATTAACAAACCTAACATTACACCTAGACACCTTGAAAACACATTTAATCCGCTGTGAACTCGAAGCAGTATCGCTCTTTACGACGATCAAACCCACACTCCTTAGCCACGGATTTGGCACAGAGGTGGCACAGATGGAAAAGATGCTCAACCAATTTCAATTCATGGATGCCCATAAGGTATTGACACACATCACCAAAACTATGGAAACCAGAGAATGTCAATAAAAAATGATTCAGAAAGACAAAAAATTCTATTAGTCGATGACGCCCCGACTAATATTCAAATTTTACTCGAAATCCTCTCTAAAGAACACAAAATAATCATTGCCACCAATGGCCAAATGGCTTTGCAGATGGCCACTCTCCACCAACCCGATCTGATCCTTTTGGATATTGAGATGCCAGAGATGGATGGCTATGAGGTTTGTACGCGACTGAAAGCCGACCCGGTTCTCCAAAGGATTCCAATCATTTTCTTGACCGCCAGAGATGACATACAAGACCAAATCAAAGGGTTGACTCTTGGGGCCATTGATTACATCTATAAACCATTCAACGCCGCGATTGTGACTGCCAGAGTCAAAAACCAACTTGAATTACAAATTTCCAAAAACAAGGCGGAAGAGGCCAACCGAATCAAAAGCGAATTTCTCGCCAACATGAGCCACGAAATACGCACCCCCATGAATGCCATCATCGGTCTCACCGAATTGGCCATGGAGAACAGTTCCGAACCCAAAATCATCGATTATTTAATCAAAATTTCTAGCTCATCCCGTTCCTTAATGCGAATACTCAATGACATTTTAGACCTTTCCAAAATGGAAGCAGGCAAACTGGAATTGGAACAGACGGATTTTCTCTTAAGAAATATTTTCGACCGCCTTGCCGATCTTTTTCGTGCCACTACCTACAAAAAAAATCTTGAATTGATCCTGTGCATCTCGCAAGAGTGCCGCTATCACCTCTATGGCGACACTCTCCGTATCGAACAAATCCTGATCAACTTGATCTCCAATGCCCTGAAATTTACCAAAGAAGGCGAAGTAGAGGTCAAGGTGCAAACGGTTGCAGAGGCTGCGGACCAAGTGACTCTGGAATTTTCTGTACGAGATACCGGCCTTGGCATGACTCCAGAACAGATGACCAATCTGTTCGAGGCCTTTTCTCAGGCAGACAGTTCCACCACACGCCAATTCGGGGGAACCGGTTTAGGGCTTTCCATCAGCAAAAAATTGGTTGAAATGATGGGAGGACGCATTTGGGCAGAGTCCGAACCCGGATGTGGCAGTACATTCACCTTTTCCATCCCACTGACACGGAAACTGGGACCGGAAGAGTCCGATATGATCCCGCCCGAAGAGATGGAGCGACTCCATTCACTGGTGATAGACGACCATGATGCCTCCCGACACTCCATGCAGATGCTTTTTGAAATGTTTGGTTTTGTCGCGCAAGGAGCAGCCTCTGGGCAAGCCGCCCTGATGACCGTACAACAAGCACTAGACCAGGGAAACCCTTTTCAATTGATCCTGATCGATTTTGCCATACCCGATATGAACGGCGTTCACATTGCCCAAAAAATCAAGGAAGCCTACGGCAATATCCCGCAACCTAAAATCTTGCTCATGCCTCCTTTGGATCAAGAAGATGAGATCAAGTCACAAGGGGCTTTGGCAGGGGTGGATGGTTTCATCCTCAAACCAGCCAACTGTTCCCTCCTCTTTGACACCATTATGACGGCTTTTGGAAAAACCGTGGATAAACTCTATCGGGTAGAACAAATCCTGATGGATACAGAGCCACTGATCAAACGTATCCAAGGGGCGCGGGTGTTGTTGGTGGAAGACAATACCATCAATCAACAAGTGGCCATGGAAATTCTGCAAGGCTTGCATCTGGAGGTAAAGGTTGCCCAGGACGGTTTGCAAGCCGTGCAAATGGTTCAGGAGATGCCATTTGATCTCGTACTCATGGATGTACAAATGCCACGTATGGACGGATACACAGCCACACGCTTGATCCGCAAAAACCCGCAGTGCAAAACAGTGCCCATCATCGCCATGACGGCTCACGCCATGGCAGGAGACCGCGAGAAAAGCCTCGCATCAGGCATGAATGACCACCTCACCAAACCCATTTTAAGAAAAAACCTGTTTGCCATTTTGCAAAAATGGATCGAACCCAAAGTACGAAACGAAGAGAGTGACAAACCACCACCCCAACAGGTTGAGGATAATGCCCAGCCGAGTTTGCCAGAACAGTTGCCTGGCATCCACGTTGCTTCCGTATTGGAGAGAGTTAATAACAAACAATCAATACTTCTCATCATATTTGATGAATTTTACAACAATTACTCTAATTGCGCACAAAAAATCCGCATGGCCATCCATGGGCAGCGCAAGGAGGACCGAAAACTGGCAACGGATTTGGTTCATACGATCAAGGGCGTTGCAAGCAACCTTTCGGCGGAAGGATTGTTCAATGCGGCCCTCTCTTTGGAAACAGCGATCAAAAACAACCAACAAACACAATTTCCCCAACGATTGAATGATTTTGAGGATCAGCTCAACACTCTTATAGAGTCTATTCAGATTATTAAAAAAATCATAGAACTCGCATCAATTCACCGAGACGAAATAAAATATGAGGAAAAACGGTTAGATATTAAAAATATTGTGATCATCATGAATAAATTAAACGACCAACTGCACAGGTTCAATCCAAAAGCTTTAGAAACTCTGCAAACACTTACACAAATGTTTGACGGGACAACCCGCGTTGAAAATGACCTGAAACACCTGCAAGAGTGCATCAACCGGTTCAACTTCAAGGAAGCGCGGAGTGCTTTGATCGCCATTGCAAACGCCATGTCCATCTCCTTGGAAAGCCATTCATGATGGATCAGAATAGCATGAACTCACATACAAAAAAACCACTCCTACTAATCGTTGATGACGAACCAGAAAACCTCTGGATTCTGACAGAAATATTTGGCGACTCCTATGAACTAGCCACCGCCATCAACGGACCAAACGCTTTGAATTGCATCAAAAACAATCCCCCTGACCTCATACTGCTGGATATCATGTTACCCAAAATGGATGGCTATGAGGTTCTTCGCTGCATCAAGGCCGATAAATTTACCTATGATATCCCCGTGATTTTTGTAACAGCACTGACCCAGACAAACGACATCGCCATGGGATTGACCATGGGAGCAGTGGATTACATCACCAAGCCGATCAATCCAATGGTTGTCAGAGCCAGAGTAAATACTCATATCAAATTAAAACAGCAAAAAGATCGTATGGCAGACCTTATTCAAGATCGAGAACAGACCTTGAATGCCTTGAAAGAGTCTCACGATTTATTGGAGGCCCGTGTTGAAGAGCGCACCTCCCATCTCGACAATATCCTACGCACGGCCATCAATCTTTCCATTATTGCGACCGACTTAGATTATAATATTATTTACCACAATCCAACTGCCATAAAGTTGTTAAGATTCCAACCCGAAGAGGTTATCGGGCGTAGCGTGGCAGAGATGCATGCGCAACTGAACATAGAACCCAGTCGCTTTGAACGTGGCATGAAAAACGTTCAGCTCCATGGGGAACATATCTACCAGTTTCAACAACCGCCAGAAAAAGGAGGAGCCTACATCGAATCACGGGTTTCTCCGATTCTAAACCGGTCAGGAGTGATGACTGGATACATTCTGATGTCCAGGGATATCACCGCAACGCGCCTAGCCGAAGAAAAACTACAACACGCCAATGACATGCTAGAACTCCGCGTTGCCCAACGCACCCAGGAACTAGAAGATGTCAATACTCACCTGCGCAAAGAGATCCTGGAGCGTGAACATTTGGAACAACAACTGCGTGAGCAATCTGATTTTGATTCCCTAACAAAACTGCCCAACCGCAAACTGTTCCATGACCGTCTACAGCAGGCGGTGCTGATGGGCAAACGGACCAAGCAATCCTTTGCCTTGATGTTTATCGATCTTGACCGCTTCAAGTGGGTCAATGACACCTTGGGTCATGCAGCTGGCGATGAACTCCTAATCGAGACGGCCAAACGTCTACAAACCAGCCTGTTGCGCAAATCAGACACTGTGGCACGGCTTGGTGGCGATGAATTTACCGTCATCTTGATGGATGTCAAACATCCCTCTGTTGTCAATCTGGTGGCCCAAAAAATATTGGACCAGATGAGCCAGCCTTTTCTATTAAAAAACAAAGAGGTTTGCATTTCATGCAGTGTGGGCATCGTCACCTTTCCCCAGGATGGTTTGACTGCCGAGGAGTTGCTCAAAAACGCCGATCATGCCATGTATCAAGCCAAAGAAGCGGGACGCAATGGTTTTCACTGTTTTTCCGCAGAAAAGTAAAAAGAGTTGCAATCCCCCCCAATAAGACGATACATTAAACAAAATTTGGCGCGTATTGATCATTTGTTGATGAGAAACTCCGTGAACACACCCGACAAAAAACCAATTCTCTTAATCGTTGACGATGTTCCAGGTAACATCTGGGTGTTAATGGAATCTCTTGGTGACTCGTATGAATTTGCTACGGCCACCAATGGACCGGATGCCTTGGAATCGATCAAAAATAACCCTCCAGATCTGATCTTATTGGATATCATGCTTCCTGGAATGGATGGCTATGAAATTCTCAAGAACATCAAAGCCGATCCAACCGTCAGGGATATCCCTGTCATTTTTGTTACGTCACTTGGACTAGACAGCGACAAGGCCAAAGGATTGGAAATGGGAGCGGTAGATTATATCACCAAACCAATCAAACCCTCTCTAATCCGCGCCTGCGTGCAAAACCACTTGACACACCCCCCAACCATGCAATGCCTGAACGGCATCCGGGTATTGTTGGTCGAAGACAGCAGAATTAATCAACTGATCGCCAAGGAAATGCTGGGGAATGTCGGCATAATCATAGAAGTGGCCCAAAACGGCCAAGAAGCCGTCAACATGGCGACCAAAGAATCCTATGACATCATCCTGATGGACATCCAAATGCCGGTAATGAATGGTTTCACCGCCTGTCGCCTCATTCGCAACCAACCAAAAAACGCAAAAACTCCCATCATTGCTATGACCGCGCATACCACAGCAGAAGACCGGGAAAAGAGTCTGGCCGCCAACATGAACGACCATATCGTCAAGCCAATCCTCATGTCTCAACTCTACGAGCTATTGGCCAAATGGATTGTCTTCAATCAAGAAACCAATATTTGCAATAAATAATAATTTAAGATCTATTGGAAAATGGGCAATTCGTGTTTACTGCTCTACCCCTTGATACCCTCCTTCCACTGATGCACAATGAGCTTTCCATGGATATCCGTTATAAGGAGCAGACAGAATGGAGGATGGCAAAAAAAGAACCAGGATTCTCATCGTGGACGATGTTCCAGCCAACATTGAATCCCTTGCCGCCGTTTTTCTGGATGATTATGACCTCACCATCACCACCAATGGTCAAGACGCCCTAGAAATCGCCGCTTCCGAACATCCAGACCTGATTCTTCTGGATATCGTCATGCCTGAAATGAACGGCTATGAGGTGTGTGAATCCCTGAAAAACAATCCCCTAACCCGTCACATTCCAATCATTTTCATCACCGCCAAAGGGGATGAACAAGACGAGGCCAAAGGATTAGACCTAGGAGCGGTCGATTACATTCCAAAGCCATTCAACCCCGCCATTGTCAGGGCTCGTGTCAAGAATCACCTGGAACTGGTCATCGCCCGACAGGCCGCCGATGAGGCCAACCGGGCTAAAAGTGCCTTTCTGGCCTCCATGAGCCACGAAATCCGTACTCCATTGAATGGCATTTTAGGGTTTGCAGAAATTCTCTCCAAAGCCCCACTGCCAGAGAAATACCGGGCCTTTTCCAACATCATCTTAAGCTCTGGCAAAGGGTTGCTCACCGTCATCAACGATATTTTGGACTTTTCCAAAATCGAAGCTGGCCATTTAAATCTGGAACACATCCCCTTTGATCTCGATCTCTTGCTGAAAGATGCCATTGGTCTTTTTTCGCATGCCATCGGAGAAAAAGGGTTGACGATGAACCTGAAAAAAGAACCCGATTTGCCTACCTGTTTTGCAGGAGACCCCAACCGTTTACGTCAGGTGATTTATAACCTCTTGAGTAACGCCGTCAAGTTTTCCAACCAAGGAGGCAATATTCTTCTCTCTGTTTTGCTGGTAAAACAAGAAAACAATCGGTTCTCCATCCGGTTTTGTGTGCAAGATAACGGTATCGGCATTGCCCCCCGCGATTGTAGCAAGCTCTTCCAACCCTTTGTCCAAGCCGACGCCTCCACGGCCCGCCGCTTTGGTGGAACCGGGCTGGGACTGGCCATTTGCGCCCGACTGGTGGACCTCATGGGCGGCCATATGGAGGTACAGAGTCAACCTGGACAGGGCAGCACCTTCGGTTTTACCCTGAACCTGGAACAATCCTTACCACCCGGTATCACCACCGAGACCGAAACCTGCCTTCTTGGAGAGTATCGTCTCTTAGTCATGGAAGATGACCCGATCAACCAATTATTCATTGCCGAATCGCTCCAAAACTTGAATATCACATCTTATGATATCGTCAGTAATGGCGAGGAAGGGTTGAATCGACTCTTGCATGAACAATACGACCTGATTTTGATGGACTGCCAAATGCCCAAAATAGATGGATATGCCGCCACCAGAGCCATCCGTCGCCGAGAACTTGCATCTGGAACAACCAAAACAATCCCAATTATTGCCGTCACAGCCAACGTCATGACGGAAAACCGAGAGAGCTGTCTGGCAGCAGGCATGAACGACTTTTTGCCAAAACCTTTTAAGATTGACGAGCTACAAAAAACGCTTCAGCATTGGTTGCATCCTATTTCCCCACTTGCA
>JADFYY010000072.1 GCA_015232825.1 Magnetococcales bacterium | reverse complement strand
TGCCTTTCCTGGGGAGGCGGTGAACCGCCTCCCCAGACCCCTCCACCCTTTTTTTTTAATAATAAATTATTAGGGGTCCAGGGGGATTATCCCCCTGGTGGGGTCCAGGGGCAAAGCCCCTGGTTTGGCCGATAATCAAGTCCGCAGGATACTTGGCAACTCATATGAATGATAATACTGAAAATTTTCTTGTAACCATTTTTCGTCTCGACGCAAACGACGATGTCTCAGCACTGCTGGAGTTTATCCAGAGCCAATACCACGATCCCGATCAAATGTTGTTTGCCATTTATCTTCTACTCTCTAGAACAAGAATCAAATCAGCCTTTATTTTGACCATGGTACTGGCCAATCAAGGGATTTTTGCACCCATTATCTCGATTGCACTGCGAATTGGTGGCCTGCTCTTTAACTTTCCAGATGAGATAGCACGCGGGTTGAACTTGCGAGATCAAGTTGACGGCATGACAATTCAGGATCAAAAACATTTTTACAATCAAATCATCTGTCCATTATTGACCCATCTCTTACCAACCGCACCAAAAGAACAGATTCAATCCTTATTAGAAATTTTTTCAGATGCCGCACCTCCCTTTCGACTCATCCTTTCTGACACCAATGAAACGAATCTGTTAGAACAGATTCGCCAAGATCGGAAGCAAACGCATTTAAGCGAACCAATCAACCTCTCCCGACAACCCAAACGAGTCGCTGTGGTAAAACGAGAGTATCTTTTTTGGGGCCACAAGGAATCATCTCAACCTCTGGAAAGGGAAACACGGATCCTGGGGGCAATGAATGCCTATGGCTGGCACGCCGAACTGTGTCACATTAAAGGCATTCACTTACCTGAAGATTATTCTATAATTATTGAATTTTGCAGACAACAGAATATCGATCTGTTAATCCTTGATAATCCATTCATTATCAAGGATCCCAATGACGAGACACCACCGCACATTTGCATTGAAATGCTTACCCAGTTACGTCTAGAAATCCCCACCCTGCAGGTAGTGGCACTCTTGTTTGACATAGAATCGCTCGAATCGACGGTTCTCATTGAGACTGCTCCTCTGATTGATGGAATATGGGATCCCTCCTCACCCTCTCTTTCCCTCTGGGAGAATCCAGCTTTTACCAATAAGGTGTTTCACCAGCCACTACCACAGGTTGAAGCACTGGCTACTTTGAATCCTCCTTTAACTTCACAGATGTCGGCCTATCGCACTTTTTGGCTAGCCGCAGCCAACAGTCAAAACATACCAATCCATCAGACAGCCTGCACCATCCATTTCGCCTCAAACCCAGATTATTCTTTGCCTCTCACCGACCACACTCTATCCGCCATTTTTAATGGTTCCTTGTTGGTACAAGAAGCTTCTCCCAATATGCGACATTTTTTTTCACCGGGAGAACACTATCTAGAATTTTCCAACTTGACCGAACTATCGACCATTGCTCGTTTTATCACTGAAAATCATGAAGAGGCCGAACAGATCCGCCACAGAGGTACGGCCTTTGCCAGAGAGCATTATCGCAACGAAAGAGTGATTGAGCGTCTTGATCACTTTTTAGATTCCATCCAACGCACTCCCTCACACGTAAGAGAACCTGAATTGGTTCCTTTTTCCTATATTTCTGCACACAAGTGGTGCAAAGAGGTTGCGCCAGATGAATTATTGACAGGGTCAGGAAATTTAATTTCTTGTTTTCACGATAACGATGAACCTCCCATCAACCTAATCGGGCTGCGAGCCAGAGGGGCTGGGTTTGAAAATCTGTATCGGTGGGATGATGCGACGATCAATAATTATGAATTAAATGCAGACATTAAAACTCACAAGATCATTCAAAAAAAACCAAGATTTGTTGCTCGTCTTGAAAATGTGCGAGTTGAATGGCCATGCCTGAGTGTTCTTTTGGACCGTCATCAACTCATGGAAGAGAGTCATCAAAACCAAAAGGTCACACGAGCCATCAATCAATGGTTCGGACCGCAAAGAACCAGACATGCCGGTAAAGTCACCATCGACGTAGACAGGGTTGATGGCCTCTTTCCAATGGAGTTGGATATCCATTACTACGTCAATCGTGGTCCTGACCAATATGAAGATGAGCCATGCATTATCATTACAGGAGCGGCATATCACAATTATTATCATTGGATGTGCGACATACTACCAAGACTTTGGTGTATTACCTCCATTCCTCAATTACAATCCCTACCCATTCTCTTGCGCGCCCCTCTCTTGCCATTTCAACTAGAAACTTTAACGGCCCTTGGTATTCCATTGCATCGAATCAAATGGTTCACGGGTCAATCGATACTGGTCAAGACACTATTTTTTCCATCTTATTCCTCCTCCAGCACTTATTCGATACAACCCGTCTCCTGGTTGCGAACTCATTTACTTCCTGCATTCGACATTCCACACGCCCCGGCTCTTGAGTTCATTTACATCTCACGAAGCATGGCCGGAAGTCGTCGAGTACTTAACGAAGAACACGTTATAACCGAACTTCAAACACGAGGATTCCAAATTTTACACTTGGAAAATAAAACAGTAAAAGAACAATTAGAAATTTTCAACCGCGCCAAAGTTGTGATAATGCCTCATGGTGCCGCATGCGTTAATATCATCTTTGCGCAACCCGGCACAACACTCATCGAACTTCTGCCTAGCACGCATATGTCGGTGGCCTGTTTGGCTCTTTGTTCATTGAACAACTGCCATTATGGAACTCTACTATGTGACGCCATTGAAAATAATGATATGGTAGTCAACATAAAAACATTACTAAAGATTGTTGATAAAATTCTTGAATCGTAAAATTGCAAAAAAGCACCCATTTTCACTCCTTGTCAAGGATCCCCCCCATGAACATCCGTGCCACGGCCATTGCTGGCGTCATGATTGCAGATACCACCCCATTTGCAGATCATCGCGGTGCGTTTGCCCGCTGGTTTTGCGATCAGAAACTCCAGACAATCCTCAATCAACGATCCATCGTACAGATCAATCACTCTTGCACCTATGCGACCGGGGCCGTGCGGGGACTGCACTTTCAACACCCTCCCCATGCCGAAATGAAGCTAATCCGCTGTCTACGTGGGCGCGTTTGGGATGTGGCTGTGGATCTACGCCGGGATTCCCCCACCTTTCTTCAATGGCACGGGGAGGAGTTGTTCCCGGAAAATCGTTCCATGCTGATCATTCCAGAAGGGTGCGCCCATGGATTTCAGGTTTTAGAGCCTGACTCCGAACTGCTCTATCTGCACACCGCCCATTATGCCCCTCATGCCGAAGGCGGGGTACGTCCTGATGATGCGCGTTTGGCCATCTCTTGGCCCTTGCCCATGGCAGATATTTCCATGAAGGACCAGAACCATCCCCTCCTCCCCCTGGACTATGCAGGAATTCTTCTATGAACTGCCGCCACTGCAACACCCCGATAAAGCATCTTTTTCTGGATCTAGGATACGCCCCCCCTTCCAACGCCTATCGAACCCGCGAAGAGCTAAAAACCCCAGAACGCCATTTCCCACTCAAGGTTCTGGTTTGTCATCACTGTTGGTTGGTGCAAACCGAGGATTTCTGTCAGGCCGATGAACTGTTTGGCCATGACTATGCCTATTTCTCTTCCACTTCAACCTCTTGGCTGACCCATGCGGCCCGGTACGCTCAAGAGATGATCGAACGACTTTTTCTGAACACTCAAAGTTTCGTTATTGAACTGGCTGCTAATGATGGTTATTTGTTGAAAAATTTTCTTGCCGCAGGCATCCCCTGTCTTGGCGTTGAACCCACTGAAAGCACGGCCAATGCCGCAAGAAAACTCGGTATTCCCATCCTGATGGAATTTTTTGGTCTGCAACTGGGTCAACGTTTGGCAGCCAACGGTCAACAGGCCGATCTGCTGATAGGCAATAATGTCTATGCCCATGTGCCGGATATCAACGATTTTACCCAAGGGATGCAAGCTTTGCTCAAGCCGGGCGGGACCATCACCCTGGAATTTCCCCATCTCTTGCGTCTCATCGAACAGGCCCAGTTTGACACCGTGTATCACGAACACTTTTCTTACCTCTCCTTGCACACAGTCGGAGAGATATTCCGACATGCGGGTCTCAAAATTTATGATGTAGAAGCGTTACCGACTCATGGTGGCAGTTTGCGCCTATTTGGTTGCCATGCCAACGACCCCCGACCCGTGCAGCAGACCGTTCATCAACTGCTAGCCAAGGAGGAGAGTCACGGGTTGCGCACTTTGCAAGGGTATCAAACTTTGCAAGCCCGCGCCGAACAGATTCGGGATGATCTGCTTTTGTTTCTGATTGAACAAAAGCGGGCTGGCAAACGTGTAGCCGCTTATGGAGCCGCAGCCAAAGGCAACACCTTGCTCAACTTTGCTGGAATCAAGCCAGACCTGCTCCCCTTCGTGTGTGACGCCGCCCCTTCGAAGCAAGGGAAATTCATGCCTGGAAGCCACATCCCAATCCGGCCCCCCTCCGCCCTGCATGAACACCCTTTGGACTATTTAATTTTGTTGCCATGGAACATCGCCACAGAACTCATGCAAAAACATGCCTCGTTGACCACACGAGGGACACGGTTTGTCACTTTGGTTCCTGAATTGGCGATCCTATGAGTACGCATACACCAAATGCGCCCCGGTTGGTGGTGACTGGAGCCACAGGCTTCATCGGCCAGCATGTCGTGGCAGAATTGCAATGCCGTGGAATCAAACCGCTGCTGATGATCCGCTCCAGTTCTGCACTACCCGAAGCACTCAAAGAGTACCCGGTGGTTGAGGCCGACCTTCATGCTCCACCAACAGCACTCTACGAAAAATTAGGGCAACCTGATTTGCTGATCCATCTGGCATGGAACGGCTTACCCAACTACAAATCGCTACACCACTTTGAAAGCGAATTACCTGCCCACTACTTGTTTCTAAAAGGGTTATTGGAGGCTGGATTACCCAATTTGGTAGTAACGGGTACTTGCTTTGAGTATGGCATGCAGTCCGGTGTACTCCACGAAGAGATGGAATCCCGCCCTGACAATCCCTATGGTTTTGCTAAGGAGACGCTTCGGAGGCAGATGCTATTTTTGCAACAAAAAACTCCTTTCAATTTAACCTGGGCACGACTTTTCTATCTGTTTGGCGAAGGACAAGGGGCCAACTCGCTGTTGCCACAGTTGCGTCACGCAGTTGAGAGTGGCGCGTCCCAATTCAACATGTCTGGCGGTGAACAGTTGCGTGACTACCTGCCAGTAAAGCAGGTGGCACGATACTTGGTCGATTTAGCCCTTACCAGCCGCTACAATCATGGCCTAGTCAACATCTGCTCAGGCCAACCCATTTCGGTACGCCGACTGGTTGAGAATTGGATCCACGAAAATGGCTGGCCAATAACACTTAATCTGGGTTTTTATCCCTATCCAAACTATGAACCGATGGCCTTCTGGGGAGATCGAAGCAAATTGGAGAGGTGTCTAACACAACGATGAAGATCCTCAATTTACATGATATTAGCTTGAGTACCTATTGCCGAACACAGATTACCCGGTGCTTCCCATCTGGAAACGATACCGAACTCGAACTGATCGACCGCCACTTGGATGCCGCCTTATACCGCCTGGAACAATGCATCGCTTCCATTCGTACCTGGGCACCAGGAGAATTTGACGTACTCCACTCCTCTCAGTATTGCACCTTTCTCTATTACCTCTCCAATACGATTTGGCAGGCTGAGCAGGCTAAAGGCGTTTGCACCCGACTTTTTTTGCTCAACAAGGCACTCAATTCCATTGATATTTTCTACGAGATTGAAATGCCCGATATTTTTTTTATTGGACACTCGATAGGAGTTGTTTTTGCAAAGGCCCACTACAGCAATTACCTTGTGATCTATCAGAATAGCACAGTAGGCAAAAACCACGGGATTGCCCCAGTACTGGAGTCGGGGGTGGTGCTGTATCCCAATGCGGCGATAATCGGGAATTGCCGCATCCGTCAAGGATCCATTATTGCTCAAGGTGTTCGCGTAATCAATCAAGAGACCCTCGCCCACCGAATTGCCTTTCAAGGCCCAAACGGGTCGCTGATTTTCAAAAAACACCAAAGACCTATCCTGGCTGACTTTTTCAAAAATTTACCACCTGAATTGGCTGGCGATCATTGTGGTGTGGGGGAATAAATTTGCAGCAAATCCGTAACCGTAACAATCCGACCATAGGAGACTCCTGCGTTATATAAAGCATCGCGTACTGAATCCATCGAGGTAAAATAGAGACACTCTCCACGATCTTTGGCTGTCAGTGCTTCAGTCAAAGTGCGAACCTGCACAGGCAAATCTGAATCCAACTGATGCAGACTGGTCATCACTATCTCAGAATTATCTATTTCACAGATTACCAAAGTATGTGTGTCCGCCAAGAGATGAAAAAGCTCCACCAAGGATTGATAGATTGCTCCAGTCACGATATCCGATTCCATCAGTCGATAGTGCCTCTGCATCTCAGGATTCTGTTCCCAAAGCAGGCAACGCTTCAAGGTTTCATAAGTTGCAATATAGTCATTACGAGCGCGATGAATCTGAGCCGATACCGAGGTGCGACGCAGGATGAAATCGTTGATAATATCCAGCACTACGGCGCGGTTGCCGGGATTGAAACCTTTCATACCAGAATTGGCAATTGCCATGGCCGCAATGATTTCCAAAGCACCACGATAGCGATCCAAATGGGAGGTAATCTCTACAGCACCGGATTTCTCAGGGTTCATACTCTGCAACGGAGTGCGGGTGACAGCAATATAGAATTGGGTAGGATGAAAACGGATACGACCATGCTCCAAGGCACGAAAATCCATAACAAAAGGCATAGTAACCAAATGAGGCTCATACATCACACGAGTATATACCGCCGTTCTGTGGATACCCTGTTCTGGAAAAATATGTCGAGAAATGATGAAGTTAAATAGTTCAGCACTTTGTGCCTTATTAAATTCAATAGGTTCGTCGATCTGGTAGAAAAGTCCACCATCGGTATTCGTAACATCATCCCAAAGTCTCCAGGAGGCATGACTGACGGCAATGTCATCATGTTGGTCTAAATAATTGATTTCTGTCAACAAAGTTTCAGGAATCAGCCGATCATCATCCGCCAACCTGATACTAAATTTGCCTTTAGCCATTCGCATCACTGAAATATAATTCTTGAACTGGCCTTGGTTTGCTTTTTGTTTAACATAACTGAAATGTGGAAATATTTTTCCCATTTCACGGGCAACCTGTTCTGTTTCGTCCTGAGAGGCATTATCGGAGACAATAATCTCGATGGGCATACCACAGTCCAGAGTCCAGCGTAGATGATCAAGGGTGGCAGCCAGTAGGTGCTGGCGGTTGTAGGTTGGAATACAGATGCTGAGCTGAATCGGCTGTTGTCTCTGTGGCATAGAAAGACTCCTTGTTAAACGTAACCAAAATCGGTGTTCTCGGCTAGACCAGACGAGAATAGGATGCCCCTTCATAGCAAAAAGTCAACAATAAAACCATGGGATTCGATTCAATTCAGGTTGACTTTCAACGCAATGTTCGCTAGAGTGAAAATCAGTCAAAAGTGACAAAAAAATCCATAAGCGGGTGTCGTCTAATGGTAGGGCCTAAGCTTCCCAAGCTTAAGGCGGGAGTTCGATTCTCCTCACCCGCTCCACTTAAATTCACGGTTGTTCCGACTTGAAATCTCTGCGATTTGCGCAAGCCATACTGCTTGCCAACCTGAACAAAACCCCCAAGCCATACAAACTGACTTTCGCCGTGACCAATCGCTGCAATGCCCGTTGCAAGGCTTGTTCTCTCTGGAAAAAAAACGACCTCTCTGCACTCACCCTAGCCGAAATCGACTCCTTTTTTAAGCAAGCCAACCACTTCTCCTGGATCGATTTGACTGGTGGAGAACCCTTTCTGCGACCAGATATCATTCCATTGGTGGCCACCCTTTTGCGCCACTCGCCCCACTTGTACCATTTGCATCTGCCAACCAATGCCATTGCACCCGGATTAACCATCCAACGCATTCAAGAAATTCTCGCCTTAAAACCCCACAAATTGACCATCACCCTAAGCCTAGATGGCCCCCCGGCCCTGCACGACACCCTCCGAGGTGTAACGGGCAATTGGCAAAATTGCCTGGAGGTCTATCGACATTTTCTGAGCCATCCTCACCCTAGGCTACAGATCTTTTTTGGTTTTACGCTCTCCGATTTCAATCTAGGGGCCTTTGCGGCCACGGTTGAGGCCGTGCGAAAAGAGTTTCCCGGCATGAATTATCGCTCCTGGCATATGAACATTGCCCATCACTCCAGCCACTATTACGACAATGCCGCCATCGAACTCCGTTCGGCGGTCAATACCCCAGCGTTCCTCCAAGAGATCGCGGCGTTTCGTGAGGCCAAACGAGGTCGATGGTATGATCCAGTGGCCTTTTTAGAAGGATGCTATCTCACTTCAGCTCTAGAGTTCATCCGCACAAAGAAAACCCCCATGCCCTGCCGGGCCATAGACTCCTCGCTGTTTCTGGCCGCCAATGGAACCTGTTATCCTTGCAGCATTTGGGATCGACCGTTGGGCAATATCCGGGAGTTCAATTACGACCTGACTGCTCTGCTCGCAAGCTCAGAGGCCAGACGCGCCAAAAACGAAATCCGCGCCAAACAGTGTCCAAACTGCTGGACCCCCTGCGATGCCTATCCCACCATTCTGGGCAACCTCTTTAAGACATTGTCTTGAAATGGACGATTGCTTTTATGGCAAACAATGCCCTATAGTTGAAACGCATGAATGTGCCAACAAAAAAGAGTAAACGAGTGATTATAAATACAACATCAACCTTCACTATTGTAATTCCAACACGCAACGAATCCGCCACCATTGCAGAAATGGTTGATTGTTGTCGCAAATTGACCCCGCATGTACTCGTGGTGGACTCATTATCCACGGATGGCACCCCAGAGATCGCCACCAAGGCCGGGGCAAAGGTCATCGCACTCCCTGTGCTGGGAAAAGGGGCGGCCATTCGGGCAGTCATCCCACATATCGAGACCGCCATTGTGGTCTTCATCGATGCCGATGGCTCCCATGTGGTGGAAGACATCCCCTTACTGCTCAAACCCATTATGGAAGACCAAGCCGATCATGTGCAGGCGTCCAGACTCATGGGGGGATCGAGTGAGTTACATGGCTCCTTTCAAGAATTTTTCCGCTTAGCTGGCAGTGCCTTGATTACGGCCTGCATCAACTGGCGATTCAAGGTGGCCATCAGTGAGAGCCAGAACGGCTTTCGCGCCCTAAAACTGGATCTTTTGAAACAATTAGATCTGCAAGAAAACATCACCACCATCGAACAAGAAATGGTCATCAAAACCCTAAAAAAAGGGTATCGTCTCTCTGAAGTCCCCAGTCACGAGCATGCCCGGATCTTTGGCGACTCCAAGATCAAATTATCGAAAGTTTGGTTCCGATATGGCTATGTCTTGATCAAAGAGCTATTGATACCATGAACATCCTGGGCATCTGGGATGGACATGACGCTGGAGCAGCGTTGCTGATGTCAGGAAAACTGGTTGCGGCCATCAATGAGGAACGGTTCACCCGCCGCAAATTAGAGATTACCTTTCCGCGTCTGGCCATTCTGGAGTGTTTGCGCCAAGGCAATCTCCAACCGCATCAAATCGACCAAATTGCCGGTTGCACATTTGATCCAGCCAAGACCTTGACCCGTCTATGGCCACAAAGCAAGGAACGCCATTACCGCATACGCCGCCGCCTGATTCTTCCCTCAACACAAAACCGCTGGATCAAATGGGTAAAATACCGTTTGACCGAACTCAAAGGCAACGCCCTGACCCATTGGCTCTCCTCACGGGTGTTGCGCAGTCAACTTCAGGCCATGGGATTTCATCATCCTAATTTGATATTGCTGGATCACCATCTCTGTCATGCGGCTAGTGCGGCCTTTGGGGGGGGCTTAGATCAGGCTTTGGTCGTCACCCTAGATGGCGTAGGAGATGGTCTTTCCGGGAGTATCCGTCTGTTTCAGGCGGGAACTCTGCAATGCCTCTCTACCATCCCGGCCAAACACTCTCTGGGGATTTTTTTTGAGCATGTTACCAATCTGCTTCACATGCGTGAACTCGAAGACGAGGGCAAGGTCATGGCCCTGGCGGATTTCGCTTTGCCGGTTGAAGAACGAGATAATCCCATGCTGGATCTGGTGCAAGTAGAGGGATTGACGGTGAAGACACGGTATCATGCCAACGAACTGCGCCGTCGTTTGGCGGATATTTTATGGTGTCACACCCCAGAACAGTTTGCCTTCATGGCCCAACGCACCTTGGAGAAATCGGTGGTGGCGTTAATCCGCAATGGTTTGGAGGCCACGGGAGCGCGTCATGTCGCTTTGGCAGGCGGGGTGTTTGCCAACGTCAAGCTGAATGGACTCATCCGCACCCTGCCGGGAGTGAAGCGTTGCTTTGTTTTTCCCCACATGGGGGATGGAGGATTGGCGGTGGGGGCGGCCCTTTGTGCCAATCGTGATCCTGTGGCGTTGTCAAATTTGTATCTTGGCCCAGAATACTCACCAGAAGAGATCATGCACGTGGTACAATCCAGTGGTCTGCCCCATCATCACTGCGCGGATCCAGTGGCTGAAGCGGCTCATCTTCTTGTCCGTGGCAAGATCATCGGCTGGTTTCAAGGACGCATGGAATATGGTCCCCGTGCCTTAGGTGGACGCAGTGTGTTGGCCTTGCCCAGTCTGCCCAACATTCGCGACCAACTCAACACCCGCTTGAAAAAACGCTCCTGGTATCAACCTTTCTGTCCCTCCATGCTCGATGGAGAGGCCGCACGTCTGTTGATGGATCCGGTAGAACCACCGGATCGTTTCATGACCAGCATTTACCGGGTCAAGCCCGAATTCCAGGGGTTAATGGCAGGGGTGATCGGACGAGATGGCACCTGTCGGCCTCAGATGGTGGCCGATGACAACAGCCGGTTTTCCCGTCTGTTGAGTTTAATTCAGGAAATAACCGGCTACGGGGTTTTGCTCAATACCAGTTTCAACGCCCATGGCTCACCCATGGTCTGCTCACCACACGATGCCTTGAGTGCCTTTGCCAGCATGGGGTTGGATTGTTTGATTTTGGGCGACTGGATTTTGGAAAAACGCTAAAAACTCACCCTTTCGGTCCAAACCGTGCCCACATGTTGGCGATGGATTCAAAATCAATCCGTTGCAAAGTGGCTGGATCCAGATTGAAATGAAACGTCTTGTCGAGCATGGCAATCAGTTCCACAATACTCAAAGAGTCCAAAAAACCGCCAGACACCAAATGGTCCCAGTCAGACTCCTCTAACATCGGGCTGATCTCGCGAATCTTTTGTTGCATCAACTCCAAATAATGGGCATAACTCCCATCCCACACCTGTGACTCTGGTGGCGGGAGATTGGGAGTTAAATCCAAATAACCAAAATGGTTTTCTAATAACTCCAACACAATCCCTTCGTGGGCCGGATCTAAATGGGCTTTGTCACACAAAAGCAAGGGATCCATGAATCCATCCGCCCCCAGCAGCGGGGTGCAAACATCCAAAAAATGGATCGCCAGTTCGGTACATAAGGAATACATGGCCTGATAGAACCGTTTCTGCCAATGATAACGAACCTCAGGCGTACTGCGGATAGGCCATTGATTGTCACCATTGTCGATGTTGCAAGGATGAGTAGGAATTCCGGTCATGTAGGCCAGACGACCTGGCCACAGGTGCCGCAGAACTTGAAAAAACTCCCGATAAGAGTCCACAGCGAGTTGAATACGGGCCTCAGGATCCACAGCCACCGGGAAAATCGAACGGCACTCTGGCTCACCAAATTGTAGAATGATCACATCCGTTGCGTTCAGGCGAGAGACAAGCTTGACAAAAAAGGCCAGGGTCTGTTTCCAGTTACCTGACCACAACAGCCCCAACCAGTGGGCATGCACACGCCGGTACCGGTCATGATGAGAGGTGGGACCGCTCCAGAAAATCCGCACATGGCTATCACCAATCACATGAACCTCTGTACGACTGGCGGTGAGGTATCGTCGTAAATTCTCCTGACGGGCCATTTTGCCGCTGGTGGTCTTACGCAACCACTGACGCGGCACACAATCCACCTCAAAACGGCTATCAAACAGGGTATCGAGTTCTTGCCGTATGGCCTGACACACCTCACGGCGTGCCGTTGGTTGAAGAAAACGAACCGGTTCAAACAGAAGCAGCACCTGTTCGGAATCCAAGGATTCATCCATCCGTCCCATGGCCACTACCCGTCCTGGGTAGACCTCTGGGTGACGACTGGCACGCTCTTCCACATCCAGAGGATGGATATTTTTCCCATTGTGAATAATCAGATCTTTGATGCGACCACAGACAAACAGTTCGCCATCTTGCAAAAAGCCCAAATCCCCAGTAGGCAGCCAGCCATCTTCGCGCAATGGCGGATGATTATAATACCCTAAGACAGTGCATGCTCCTTTGAGCAAGATTTCGCCGATCTCCTCTTCTTCGTTTCGCCGGTCGAGTTTAAGCGATACACCCGGCAGCAGGTATCCACACCCAAAAACCGCCATGGACTCCTTGTCTTGGCTGATGCGCAATTGACGCCGCGCCAAGGCCATTCGATCCACATTCACGATTCGTAGAGAACGTCCAACCGGGGTTTGGGTTGCAGCAAAAACATTTTCTGCCAAGGCGTAACAGACGCTCAAACGTCGATGATCCACTTCAAACGCAGCCATAAATCGTTCAAATGCCCCGACTGAGACCGGTTCGGAACAATTAACGAAAGATCGCATCGAGTCAAGATCGTACTTTCCCCCTTTTTTGGCCAGCAGCGAAAAGGCAAAATTAGGCAGCCAGCACAAGGTTCCCCGCTCACGAGCGATGACCTCCAGCAACCACGAGGGATTGGCAGCCCATTCAAAGGTATCCAAGAGGTGCAAGGGGGTTTTAGTTAACAGGGCCAAAAGAAAGACACCGGCCAGCCCCATATCATGGTACAAGGGGAGCCAACTGATGATGCGGTCCTGATTTGGATCCAGTGCCAAGGTTGCGGCATAGGCTTTCACCTGGGCTTCGAGCATTTCGGTTGTTATGGCAACCGCCTTTTGCAGTCCGGTGGTGCCAGAGCTGCATTGCAAAAACAGCGGGGTGTTTGGTGAGAATTCTGGAATGGCCACCCAGCCCGGCTCGAAATCATGCGCCTTATCTGTCGGGGAGAGCAGATCTGGAGAGTGTACGCGATCTAAAGCCTCCCCCACAAACAAACATTTTTGAAACCGTTCCCTATAATTGGTCAGTTTGCTAACATAATCTTCTTGTTGGATTTTACGACTGGGATAGGCCATAAAGGTTGGCAACTTGCCTGCTAATATCGCCCCGAACCAAGCTCCCATCATGGATGGGGTCATGCGACCAAAAATGGCCACCACCGGTTCCGGGTGATTTTGCAGGCGCAAGGCCCATCGTCGGATTTCGAGCAAAAATTGATCCGAATCAATCTGTTTAACAGGAGCAATTGCAGAGCCATGCAGAGAAAAAATCCGGTACGGTGTTCCCTCCAACCCACAAAAAAAATTTTTTAGCATTGTATTTGAATTTTTCATATTGAAATCTTTTAATTATTTAAAAAAAAAGAGAGGGTCTGGGAGATTCATCTCCCAGGGTTTTGACTTTGCCATAAAAATAATTTATATAAAAAAACACATAGTACTATTATGGCAGACTCACCTTAATGCTCATTAGTGAATCAATATAATCTCCAATCGTGGATGCACTTTTCCGCGTAGCTGAAGCACTAACCGCGCCATTGATCAGCGCATCTCCCCTAAACCCAAACAAGTAACGCATAATCAACAAACCATCTGTCAAAGCGTCCAGGGGACCACCACTACCATCAACATCCAATAAATTCATACCTCCGTCAAGATATGCCTTGATTGCCGCCGGTGTTGTACGCAAACCGGAGGAATCAACAGCACCACCGACAAGAGCATCATTTCTCATCCCAAGCAAATATCGCATGATCAACAACCCATC
>JADFYY010000071.1 GCA_015232825.1 Magnetococcales bacterium | reverse complement strand
AGCCAGAGATGCGCTATTACACAATTGATGAGGGTGGCTATCCAAAAGAGTTATTGGAAGGCAGCCCGACCCTGACCGCCATTTTCATCCGTATGGAGCATCCAGACAATCCAGAAGCCTTGGTGCGGGCGGCTCAGGATTTGACTGTGTGGTTCAAGCAGCACCCGGACGGCCATCCGGTAAAAGGGTTATTCCGCGAATTGTTATTGGCTGGACTGGACCGTCTCAAGGTGGACCCCTTGCCAGCCATCCCAGACGATCTTCAGGAGGTGATTACTATGTTGGCAGCGCGCGTAGAGCAGTGGGCGAAGGATTATGAATGGAAGGGCCGACAGGAAGGCCGACAGGAAGGCCGACAGGAAGAAGCCGCTTCCATGTTTCTCAAACTGATGCGTCGCAAATTCGGCGCAACTCCAGACTGGGTGACCGAAAAAGTGCGATCAGCGAACCTGGAATTGATCGAGATGTGGAGCGACAAATTCGTCTTCGCCAACTCTGTGGATGAGGTGTTCGCGTCCTAACCTGTGTTTGTCAATGACCAGCAAAGGCCGCTCTCTATGGCCCAAAAATTCTCTGTTCTTTTTGTTGACGTGGGAAAAGTTTTGCAAAAAGCCCATGACCACCCGTCAATATCCCCTCCTTTTCGGCTTGCGAGGGATGGGGATCGGGTGAAATTGGATGGGTGAACAATTAATTTGGAAAATGTCGCGCAATCATTTCAGACAGTTTGCGTGCCTGGAGGATCAACCCTTCGTCATCGGCCAGGGTTTTGGCTCGTTGGAACGTCTCCCTGGCCAAAGGCTTGTTGCCCTCGGCAAATGCTAGACGAGCCTGCATGGTCAGGACTAATATATGCCCGTTAGAATCCTCATTTTTTTCAAAAATTTTATCAGCATCGGCAAATGCCTGCCGACTTTCATTAAATCGATCTGATTGGCACAAAACATCTCCTAAAAATAAATGACTCCATCCAAACTCAGGAAACAATCTTACGCAAATTTCTAGAATCTCACGAGATTCGTCTAGTCTATTTGTTTCTATAAGTTTATTTGCCCAGGAAAACCAAAATATGAGGTCAGAAATTATGATAGGTCTGATATTAACCATCAGAGGATAATCAATTTGCAAACCATGTTCCTTCAATAGATCCAACCACTCCTGCCACCGCTCACCCAATTGAAAAGACAAATCATCCCACTGTTTCTCTGTAAGTTTTAGAAAATCCTCCCGCTCTTTTTGCAGCACGTTGATCAACCGGTTGATTTGATCTCCATCATAGCTAGATAATACATTCAAAATTTTTCTTTTGTCTTCAATACTCTGCCCTGAAGTGGCCAGAAGATTCAAAAAAGGATCTGGATCCAACCTAGATTCCTTCGGGAAATCCGACAAAAGATTCTGCCATCTCTTGTCACGACACAATAGATTCCAGGGAATCACTACACCATAGGGATGTCTGACAGGTTGTTGACTTCCTTCAACAAACATCTGCTCATTTTGTTTTTCTTCTGGCGGCAACAAATCAGCAAGATTGGCTTGAGTTTCAGCGATAATACGCTGGCTTGATGCGGATGAACTCATCACGCGCTTTTCCATCTCATCCGCCAGCCGTTGATAAGCTTGAGAGGGTCTGGCATCTGGGAAATCCCGTGAGATGATTTGTTCGGTGAGTGCTAAAATGGGGTGATAGGAAATAGGAATGATTTCCGGCATAACCTCTTTGGTATTGAGTGAGGTGTCCAGACGTGCGAATTGGTGCAATGTCTGCTCAATACGCTCCATGGCCGCACGCTTCAATGCCTCCTCACCATCCGGGACCGGTCCAACCAGAATGCTCAAACGTCCAGGCAATTCATTGATCGGGTAGTCTTTTTCATTAATCAACTCAGACAGCAGAATCCCCAGTCCTCGACGATTCTGTTCGTTGAGAGAGAGCAGTGCCACGACATGATCCGACCCTTTTCCAATAATCATGTCACCGATTTCGGTAAATCCAGTACGGGCATCCAGAAACAGAAAATCCAAAGGACGACCGGGCAATCGGTCGGATTGCAAATTGGCCAACTGGTCGCGGATCTCTTGAATCAAGGCCGTGTTGCGACCAGAGGTTCGCAACTCGTTGAGGATATTCAAAGGCAAACGACGCAATTTACTGCGGTAAAGCTCATCCTTTTCTGGGGTGCCCATGTGGGAGCAGGGCAAAAACAGCAAATCCCCCTGAAAATCCTTACTCTTAAGCGGCACTAAACGAGGGCGGTAGGTCAAGGCCTTTAGGTCCAAAAGCGTATCCGTATATTGATTGAATACATCTTCCAAAAAATCGATCAAACCAAACGTATGCCCTGACCACTCTGGGGAGGGGGCCATATCAGGCATTAAGGTCAAGCCGGGGGCGTGGAGATCCATATCCACCACAGCCACAAAATATTTCCGTTTGGCCAGAATCCAGGCCACGTTCAACAGGGCGTTGGTGCGACCGACCCCACCTTTGAAACTGTAAAAAGAAATAACTTGCATCAGGCGGCCTTTTTATAGTCTGAAAAATTATTACTTTTCTTAACTCTTGGTATTCTTTCATGGTTTTCAAAATAATTAATAAGTTCTTCTCTCATCTGATTAAATCGTTCTCTGGCATCCAACGGCCAAGCCAACATAAAATAATTCAGAAACAAAATCCTTTCTTGCTGAGTGATTTGGTGCATCGCTTTATACAAAAAATCTCTGGCATTCTTAGTCAATCGACCTTCGGGACGGTTTGCGACCTCGATGCCTATACGGGAAAAAACCGGTCTCAACCACTGCACTCGTTCCTTGGGATCCAGATTTTCTGTTTGTTTAAAAAATTCAAACAAATGCCTTGTCTCCAAGACCTCTGGACCCAGATTGGCATATGCATCCAGAAGCCGTGCCAAGCGAGCAAGCTCTTCGTCTCCCTCTCTGTCCTTAGCATCCCATAGATTTAATAGGATAGAAGGGTTATTTTCTGGATGATATTTCAAAAATATTCGCTCTAACTGCCCGTATAACGAACTTGCGTGAGATGTGCCAACCAGACGAAAAAATTTCTCTCTGCTCTCCACCACCGCATCCGCCAACGTCTTCAAGGCATGGCGAAAAGGGGCATCCTCTTCAATTTGCTCAAAAAAGGTCAAGGAAAACCCTAGCAAAGCAGCATTATCGTCAGAGACGGGTTCATTATTGAACCATGCATCACGAAATGGTGACAACAAATTTAAAAAAGTTTGAATAAAAACCTTTTTTTCATCAGACCCAGAGCAACTATGCACAAATTGGTACACATCGGCCAAAGAGGTCTCATCTTCGGTCAGATACGGCCCCTTGCCTTCCAAAACCCGCGCACGGGCCACGGACTCCAAAGAGTCCACCCCTTCCATCACCCGATCTTTCAAAAAAGTCACATAGAGTTCGTGAGCATAACTCATGGTCATTATTCTCCTACTCAATCCGCAAAAAAGCCCACCAACTCCACAGCCACCCCGGTTGAATCTTGCACAGGTACAGCAACTGGAACACAAATATACTCCTTAACACCTTGACCCGCCATATTTATATCGGCCCGATCCAAGCCCGACACAAGGGGATAGGTCATGCCAGCACAGCCTTTCGTGGGACCAGGAAGAAAAAATCCTGAATCCAAGGCATCCAGTACGGTCGGCTTGTAAAGTTCCTCCGCTGACAAGGTAAAATTGATTGCCACCAGACCAATCTTTCTGCGTCTTTCCTCTGGGGTTGCAAATCCCGGCAACGCCAATCTTTCCACCACGTTTCTCACTTTTTCATCATCCGAAAGGGATGTATGCTCTGGTTGACGATGAGGAGCTTCATCATAAGAACACGCCCAAGCTGGATTTGGCAAGCAAAGCTTGCTCTTTTCATGTGGCTTGGAAATCCAGATGGTGTCATTATGAATGGGCAAGTATATGTTAATATTCTTAAAAAAAAATTTCTATATGATTGCGCTTTATTATGGCAGTATTTATCCTGGTGATTTTTTCTGAGTTAAACCAGTTATCATAAAAAGATAAAATGCTTACATAGCGCGTCAAACGTCGTTCACCGTCTGCACAACGGTTAGGTTGATTTTCAGGTTGCAGAAAATGGGGTTTTATTCCACCAGACAGTTCAAAGGTGACGGCATGCAATTTTTTAAAAAATTCATTTTCATCCGTCTCATTCAACACGTCTGCCAATTGTGCGACAAATTTTTGTTCCAACTCCCTCTGCACATTGTTGCCATAAGACAAGGCCAATTGGTGACCACTGGTTAGCGAAGGAAGATCCAACTCCAAATTATCCGCAAAGCATTGTTTTATATATGTATGCGGTGATTCCCGCAATCTTTCCACTAAACGAATCATCTCCACATTATCCATGCTCATGTTTCACCATTGAGAGGTTTCAATGCGCCTCCGCCCAATTGTACCCTGTCCCCATATCCACCTGCAACGGCACCGAAAGCGTCATAGCCCCTTCCATGGCCTCTCGCACCAAGGATTTTACCTCTTCCAACTCTACTTCTGGGACTTCTAAAACCAGTTCGTCATGCACCTGCAAAATCATGCGGCTTTTTAAATGGATCAAAGAACCATGCAACCGAATCATGGCCATCTTGATCAAATCCGCCGCCGACCCTTGCAAAGGGGCGTTGATGGCCGTGCGTTCGGCTAGTTCGCGCAAGTTGCGGTTGGTATTGTCAATATCCGCAACATAACAACGACGCCCTCCAATGGTCTCCACATAACCATGCTCACGGGCAAAACGGATGGTGCTGTCCATGTGAGCCCGTACCCCGTCATAACGTCGAAAATAAAGCTCCATGTAAGAACTGGCCTCTCCCACCCCAATCCCTAACCGCTTGGCCAAACCAAAAGGACTCATTCCATAGACCAAACCAAAATTGATGGTCTTGGCCAGACGGCGCAATTCAGGGTTTGGCGCGTGGAGGTCTGCCCCGAACAGCTCGGCTGCTGTGGCGGCATGAATGTCTAACCCTTGAGCAAAGGCCGACTTCAAACGAGGGATATCCCCTAAATGGGCCAACAGACGCAGCTCAATCTGACTGTAATCCGCTGATAATAATACGGAACCCTTGGGTGCGACAAAGGCCGCTCGAATCGCCTTGCCTTCAGGACGGCGTACTGGAATGTTTTGCAAATTGGGCTCTGAGGAAGAAAGCCGACCTGTCAGGGTGGCCGCCTGATTGTAACTGGTGTGAATACGCCCGGTTTCCGGGTGAAGCCTCTCGGCCAAAGCGTCCGAATAGGTGGATTGCAGCTTGGTTAAGGTGCGGTACTCCAAAACCTTGGATGGCAAAGCATGACCCTGTTCCGATAGCTTGGTTAAAACATCCACATCCGTGGAATAACCGGTCTTGGTCCGCTTGCCCCCCTTGATTCCCATCCGTTCAAATAGGATCACCCCCAATTGCTGCGTAGAGTTAATGTTAAAGGACTCCCCGGCCATGGCATAAATCTCTTGCGTCAACACCTCGCGACGATTGGAAAAATCCAGCGATAAGCTCTCCAAGGCTGCACGGTCTATGAGTGCCCCAGCCAACTCCATTTCCGCCAAAACCGGGATCAATGGCACCTCGATCTGATGATACAAACGGGCTATAGAAGGGATGGCCTCAACCGCAGGAGCCAGTTTTTCGGCAATTAACCAAGCCATTTCCGCATCCTCACAGGCATAAGGACCGGCACTCTCCAAAGGGATCCGATCAAACGTCACCTGTTTTTGTCCAATCCCGGCCACCTGCTTGAAAGTCGTCGTCTCCCGTCCCAGCTCTGCCAAGGCCATGGCATCCAGATTGTGACGTCTGGAGTTGCCATGCAAAAGAGCAGAATAAAGCAGGGTATCCCTTGTTATTCCGGCCAACGTGATGCCGTATTGACGCAAAATGGCGTATTCAAACTTGATGTTCTGTCCACTCTTGCCAATGGCGGGATTCTCCAGAATGGGTTTTAGTTCGCACAACACCCGCTCCCGATTCAATTGTCCCTGTGGCACCATCTCAGGAACATGACCCACCGGAATATAAAAAGCCATGCCACTCGACCATGAAAATGACAACCCCACCAATTCTGCCCGTGAAGGGTCCACACCTGTGGTTTCGGTATCCAGGGCAAAGCTGTTTTGTCGGCGCAACTGTTCTAAAAACTTTTGCCAATCCGCCTCGCTGGTCACCATCCGGTAATCGAGTGGTGCGACCACTGCTGGTTTTTCTGGGGGCGTCTCCTCAGCCATTTGATCCAGCTCCCGCACCAAAGAGCTAAATTCCATCTCCTCGTACAACGCCCTCAACGCCGCGCGATTCGGGGGACGCCGCCGCAAGGATTCAGGATCAAACGTCAGATCCATCTGACAATTCACCGTTACCAGTTGCAAAGAGAGACGTGCCAAATGGGCCGACTCTTGCAAATTTTTTCGTCGCATGGGCTGAGGCACCCGCTCCAGATTGGCCAGCAAGCTCTCCAAATCCCCAAAATCGCGAATTAACTGGGCAGCGGTCTTGATGCCAATGTTGGGGACTCCAGGGATGTTGTCCGAGCTATCCCCCATCAAGGCCATCACCTGGGTCACCTTGTCTACCGGAACCCCCCAATGGGCCTCCACATCCGCAGGCTTAAGCCAAAGATCTTTGCTTGGATCAAAAATGGAAATTTGGGGAGAGACGATTTGCATTAAGTCCTTGTCACCAGAGACAATCACCACTTCCAGACCGGCCCGTACCCCGGCTTGCGCCAAAGTGCCAATGAGGTCGTCGGCCTCAAATCCAGCCTGTTCAAAGATCGGCACATTAAAGGCTTGCACCAATCGATGGATTATCGGCACCTGGATGCGTAATTCATCTGGCATGGCGTGGCGAGTGGCCTTATAATTGGGATCAAGCTGATGACGAAATACCTTGCCACCCGCATCAAAGACCATGGCCAAATAATCTGGCGATTGCTCGTTGGCAACCTTGCGCATCATCTTAATGAAGCCAAATAGGGCGTTCGTCGGGAAACCATCGCGACGAGCAAGATTCTTGATGCCATAATAGGCCCGGTATAAAAAACCAGAGCCATCTATCAAAAACAGTCGGGGAGTTGTCATGAAACCAAGTATTTCCTTCCAAAATGTCAGAACTCTGGCGCGTGGCTTTGCACAGTGCAACCATGGCCTGTTTCTGCTCGTGATCGTTGCTGTTTTTCTTGTTGCCCAGCCTCTCCAAGCTGGCGAGAAGGCGTCTCAATCTTATCCTGTACCCAGCAAAGGCCCTCTGGTTTCAGAACTGAAAGAAAATCTGAACTCCGATAAGGCTGGCCCAGAGGTTGTCATTCGCAAATACGAGGATGCCCAAGGCAATCAGGTCCGCGAATTCGTTCTTCAAGGAGCGACGTTTGAAATTCAGGTGATTCCAGCCAACGGACCTCCCTATTACCTGATCGACAATGACGGGGATGGCCTGTTTGAAACCCGAATCAACGGCTATGAACCCAGAATCGTGGTGCCTCAGTGGGTTTTGTTCCGTTTCTAGTCTTCAACCTCACTTGATCACACCGTCTCGCTGGCCAATTGCCGGATTCTATGCCTGTTACTTTGCGGTAATCGGCGTTTGGATACCCTATTGGCCGCTCTACCTGACTAATTTGGGATATGGCGCGGAAACCATCGGTTTGCTGACCGCCTTGACCCAATGGATTCGTATTCCGGGTCCACCCCTTTGGGGCCGTTTGGCGGATCGTACCTCTCGACACACGGTGATCATTTTCTCCTGTTTTGCCGCTTTTGCCGCCTTTTGTCTGTTTTTCTTTGGATCCGGTTTGCTCTGGGTGGTGATGGCCACCATTTTATATAGCATTTTTCATACCGGACCCCTCTCCTTGACCGATGCCACGGCCATGGAGCTGAGCAGTCAACGACACTGGGATTATGGAAAACTGCGTCTCTGGGGCTCCTGGGGATTTATTTTATTCTCCTTAGGCGTCGGCCCCTTGACCGATTGGGGGGGCATGGGTTTTGTGCCGATAACCATTGCCCTGTTATTGTTAGGAAACGCCTTTTTTACCCTATGGTTGCCGCGATCCAATCCAGTCGTCAAAAGCGAGACCCCGGTTCCCCATCTTTTTGCCCGTCCTGATACTCGATGGTTTTATGGCAGTGCCTTGCTGATGCAATTTTCTCATGGCGGCTATTATGGATTCATGTCGCTGCATCTGCAACATCAGGGTTACTCTCTTACCGCCATTGGTCTTTTGTGGGCAATAGGGGTCTTTGCCGAAGTGGGCCTGATGATTCTCTCTGGTCGGTTGTTGGCCCGTTTTGGGGTTTTGCGCATGCTCACTTTTTCTTTGCTAATGGCAGCACTTCGTTGGTCACTTTATTCGATCACCATTGAGCTTTCGGTATTGATTGTGGCGCAACTGCTGCATGCCTTTACCTTTGCGGCCTTTCATATCGCCTCGGTGCGACGGGTTCATGAGATCGCCTCGATTCAGGAGCGCGCTACGGCCCAGGGGTGGTTGGCCGCGCTCTCTTATGGGGCTGGCGGGGGGTTAGGCATGGCGATTTCCGGTTTGCTTTTCAATCGCATGGGATATGAGGCCATGTTTTTTCTCATGTCACTGGCGGCCTTGTTTGGCGTAATGGCCTCTCACCGGGCTATGATTCTTTTTCAACGTCAGGAGCATCTCCATGTCTGATTGGCGTCCTGACCTTAATCGACCCCATGTGATCATCCCGCGCCGGGATGTTGACACCATGATCCGTCTGGCACGCACTTTGAGACGTCTAGCCTTGCGAGACATCCTCCCTTTGGAGATGCCAGAGACCGCTCGTTTGGATCCAAATCACGAGGCGGTCATGATGGGCTATGATTTTCATCTCACCGCCCACGGTCCCCGTCTGATTGAGGTCAATACCAATGCTGGGGGGGCATTGATGGCCTATTGTGCCCAGAATCCCTGTTTTCCGCCTGGACCCTCTTTCCCAGATGCCATTTATAATCCAGACGACCGTAGACAAATCCGTCTGTTGCGCACCTTTGCCACGGAGATGGCTTGTTTTTCTGGAAATCCAGCGGCCCGTCCACGTCTGATCGTCCTTTTGGATGACGCGCCAGAAAAACAGTTTCTCTATCCAGAGATGCGCGCCTTTGCGACCTTGTTGACCCAATGGGGCAGTGAATGTCGTATCGCGTCACCAGAGGCCTTGGAAAAGAGACCGGACGGCCTGTTTCATCAAGGGTGTCGTGTGGAGATGATTTATAATCGCCATTGCGATTTTTATTTAGAAACCAAGCCATTGGCTGAAATTAAATCCGCATGGCTTGCGCGTCAAGTTTGTCTGTCGCCCAATCCGCGCCAATATGGGCTGCTGGCGGACAAACGGCGCATGATTGCCTGGTCTGATCCAGCCACACTGGCCCAACTGGGGCTCTCTCCCAAAGAGATTGCCCTGTTGATTGCGACCATTCCGAAAACTTTTTTGTTGGGTTCCCTGGAGTTGAAAAGGGTTTGGACAGAGCGGAACCAATGGGTTTTTAAACCGTTCAGCGGTTTTGGCAGTCGCGGGGTACTGCTTGGCACCAAGATCAGTCGAACCCGTTTCAATGAACTCGATCCCCTCGCTACGCTGGCGCAGCATTATATCCCACCCTCTTTGACCGACATGGGATACGAGCAGCCTTTGAAAACCGATATTCGTCTGTTTTTCTATGGCAATCACCCCTTGGGTGTGGCGGCCCGTGTTTATCGGGGGCAGGTGACCAATTTCCAGATGGCAGGCAATGGATTTTGTCCGGTAAGGATTTCGGATTAATACTGGAAGAAACATTTTCTTTCCATCAGAAATCGGGTTTACGAGAGAGAAAAAACAGTTTAAAATTAATCGAGTTCAAAGAAATGTAAGCGTTTTCTGCCATGAGGTGAACCTATGAGTCTTCACGAGTCCTCTGAAAGCCATACAGAATTCCGCCTTCAGGATCCCATAAAGCTTTTTGAGACCTTCAGCACAGAAGAGATGGAACGTCGCAGACAAACAGATCCAAACTTTAATGCCGATCTGTATCAGGAAGCCAGACAACTGGTTTTATCGCGTTTGCACACCGGTCATTTCCGGGAGATTTCCGCATGATCATACGACGGATACACGCGGAAAATATTTTGCGTTACAAACTTCTGGAAATGAGTGATCTCCCTTCCCATGGGCGTATCTTCATTGCTGGTCCTAACGAATCGGGCAAGTCCGCCATCCTTGAAACCATGTGTCTGGCCATCTTTGGTCGCACTTCCAATTTGACCAATGCCATGGCGGGCAAGGCGGTACGCTGGGGCGCGGATAGTGCTTCGGTCTCTTTGGATTTTATAGGCCCGGACCAGAATGAGTATTCCATTTTTCGTTATTTTGATGCCGATGGCGTGCAACGGGCTCGGTTGAATGGTCAGGACCAGGAGACTCCGTTAGCTCAGGGCGTCGAAGAGGTGAATCAGGCCGTGGTCAAGGTGATCGGGTTTGATTTTCAACAATTCACCAGCGCACTCTACCTCACCCACGGACGCCATTCACACGCTCGCCCTGGCGAGACCGTTAAGGAGTTGGCTGGAGTAACCGCTCTGGAAACTCTCAGTGGCAATCTGGCAACAGAAATCAACGCTACTGAGGCCATGATCGCCGCTCGCTCAAGACGGCAGGTTGAATTCACGGAACAGATTAATATACTCAATATTCAAGAAGAACTGCTTGGAAAATTGGAGAATCAACGCGATCATGCCCGCCAGCAGGTGGCCATGACCGCCTCCACCATCGAACGATGGGAGGGGTTTGATGCCGGTTTGGTCCATGCCGCCAAAAGCATTGAATCGGCCATACAACGTTTGAAAAAGACCTCGCAGGAGATTGGTTTGGCCAGTTGGTTAAGCCGTAGCAATCAATTGGATGCCGCTCTCAAGGAGGTTGAGAGCATCTGCTTGGGTGGCTACGTTGAAATGGAGACCACTCCGGCTGACTCTTTGCGTCAATGGCACTCTCAGTTACAAGGTCGTTTGACGGCCCTGCAAAATATTCTCGAAGGGGTCAACGACGAGCAAAACCGTCTGTTGGCTTGGCTTGGGCAACCCACGAATCAACCCACGCCCCCGGCGGAGGAGAGCTATGCCACGGAGGCGGGTCGATTGGAGCATACCCTGACCCAATCGATTCGACGGCGGCGGCGTCAGGGATGGGCCATGCGCACCTTTTTGTTTTTGGCTTTTGTGCTGTGGGCGGTCACCGGGGTGGTGTGGCAGCACCAACAAAATCCGACCTTTCTCCCGGTGGTCACAGATCTTTTGGCGCAGCACCTCCCGATGTGGCATCTCTCTCAATTCATGGTGATTTTGCCAGCGGCCTCTTTTTGTACCTTGATTGTGTTTTGGAATTTCATCGGACGTTGGCGTATGCAGCGCAAGATTGGCGTCACCAAAGCGTCTCAAAAACAGCTCGCTCAACAGGCCGATTATGCGCAGTCCATGGTGGCGGCCATTTATAATGCTGCCAACCAATCTTTGGCTCATCAGGTAGAAATCCTCAACGCTATGGAGGCCACTCCGTGGGGGGCTGACCTGAGTTCTTGGGTTAATGAAGAGGGGCGTCCCTTTTTGGATGAAGAGTCTCTGCACCATTATTTGGCTGGCTTGGACACTCAGTTGAGTCATTTCCAGTCAGAAAACACCCTTTATAGGGATGAGGCCAAGGTGCAGCGTCTTGCAGCTGTGGAGGAGAACCGGGTCCATCAGGAAAACGTGGCCGCCTTAGTCAAGGAGGTTGAAAGCGAAAAGGCTAGGCGTCAGGAAAACGTCCGGTTGCATGCGGCCATCGAGATCATTGTGGCAGACAATGCGCGGGACCGACGCGACATGGAGATGCGGCGCATCGCGCGCGAACTTCTTAAAGGAACCTGTGTGGAACTCTCCTCCCGTTTCAACCAAGAGTTGCATCTGTTCATCTCGCGTACTGCTCCTCTGTTTACTCAGGGGCGGTACCAGCATTTGCGCATGGACAGTGATCTTAATGTTGAAGTTTTCTCTGTGGCCAAGAATGATTTTGTCCAGGTTGAGGAGCTTTCCACCGGGGTGAGGCGACAACTGACTTTGGCCTTGCGTATGTCTTTGGCGCAAGCCTTGGCATCTCGCACGGGGGGGGCGCATTTCATTGCACTCGATGAGCCTTTTGCCTATTTTGATCATCAACGCTGTCGGGAATCCTTGGACGCGCTTTCACGCATCAGCGATAAAATCAGTCAGTTGTTTGTGATCGCTCAAGAGTTCCACAATGAAATCATCACCTCAAAGCTCTACATACAATGCACAGGGGAGCAGGATCGTCTGATTCTGACAGCAGGTCATTGAATTGAAAAACTTTCACCCTCTATTGATCTTTTCTTTTCTGGTGTTTTTATTGACCAGTGTGCAGGCTCAGGGAAACGAACACGAGGATGCTGTGATTCGCATCAAGGGTTCTGATACCCTCTCCAAGGTGCTAAAGGAGTGGACACGCACTTATCAGGAACACAACCCCAAGGTGCGTATTGAATTGTCTGGGGGAGGTTCTAGCAATGGTATTGCGGCTTTGATCAACAGCCATATTGAGTTGGCTGCTTCCAGCCGTTTGCTCAGGCCACATGAGATCCATCTGGTCATCAAAAAGAGTGGTGTTAGGCCGGTCAGCCATGAGGTGGCGCGGGATGCGATATCCGTGGTGGTTCATCCAAGCAATCCTCTGAACGCCGTTTCTTTGCAGCATCTGATGGAAATTTACGGCAAGCACAAAGGAGAACCACTCTGGTCCGATTTGGGGGTTAATGTTCCCGGCTGCCAGGATCAAAAAATTCTTTCCTTGAGTCGCAAGAACAATTCTGGTACCTATCTTTTTTTCCGACAAGCCATTCTGGACAAGAACGACCATTTTAATTCCCAAATTGTCAGCATGGATGGATCGGCTTCTGTTGTTTCCATGGTTTCACAAACCCCCTGTGCCATTGGCTATGCTGGTATGGCTTATATTACCGGGGCAGTCAAAACCCTTTGTATCTCTCGAAGTCACAATTTAAACACGCCTTGTGTTCCACCGACAGTGGCAACCACACTGGATAAGAGCTATCCCCTTGCTCGTGCCTTATATTTGTACTCTCTGGGACCACCGAAAGGGGAGGTGTTGAATTTTCTGGAATGGATTCGTGGACCTGTGGGAAAAGAGATCTTGGTGCGTAATGGTTATGTATCTCCTCCTTAATCATAAGGGAAAGACTGATTATAATGGAAACGGTTGAAGCATTTTTGAGAGAATATGGCTATATTGTCTTGTTGGTAGGGACGTTTCTTGAGGGGGAGACCATGGTTCTTGTGGCGGGCTATATGGCCAAGGTCGGCTTACTCGATTTGAATTTGGTGATTCTCTCTTCTTTTTGTGGCACCTATTGTGGCGATCAGCTCTATTATTTCATTGGTCGTCGTTGGGGTAATTCGGCGATCAAGCGGACCAACGAGAATTGGCAAAGGCGTAGTGCCCGTGTGATGGATCTGTTGCAACGCTATGATACTTGGTTCATTTTAGGGTTTCGATTCGTTTATGGGGTCCGTAATGTCACGCCATTCGTTTTGGGGGCCACTTCCATCAGACCGTTGCGTTTTATGATTTTGAACGCCTTGGCTGCCATTGTTTGGGCGATTAGTTTTGCCTATGGTGGTTATATTTTTGGTCATGCTATGGAAGCCTTTTTGGAACAAATCAAGAGCTATCAGATGACCTTTTTTGCTGGTTTGGGGGTTGTTCTGATTGGAATATGGTTCTATCGACGGTTCAAGAGTCGTCGTTCGACCGATCAGGTTTCTTGATTGCCATAGGACATGAGGGCCTTTAGCACATCATTGATTCCGACATCGCCGGTGCCATAGTAGTCCAGGGCTCTATGGACTTCAAACAATTCGCCATGGAGTTTGCTGGCCAGACTCAATTCAAGTTTGATGGCCTTCAGTTTGTCAAGGAGAGTTTGGGTATCCGTTGCGGCCTCTGTGCCGAGATCAAAGGATCTCAACGTTGTGACCATGGCATCGAGTTGTTCAATCACAGGGTCGAATTGGGCAAAGTCGAATTCGTCAAGATTGACATTTTGTATATACTGAAACGCACCTCCAGACATTGTGATTCTCCATATTATTGAAAAAAGAGAGGGTCAGATGGTCCGCCCTGTTGAAACACAAGAAATCAGCTTGCTGCCCGTAACTCCTCGCGGATGACGCGACGCAAGGTCGATTCCAGAGGCTCTCGTTTTCGCTCCACATATTCTCGCAACG
>JADFYY010000070.1 GCA_015232825.1 Magnetococcales bacterium | reverse complement strand
ACACCATTTCGGTGACCGGCAACGTCCTGCGTGACTATCTAACCGACCTCTTTCCGATTTTGGAACTCGGCACCAGCGCGAAAATGCTCTCCATCGTTCCTCTAATGCAAGGTGGTGGACTTTTTGAAACCGGGGCCGGTGGTTCCGCACCCAAGCATGTCGAGCAGTTCATGCAGGAAGGTCACCTCAGATGGGACTCGCTGGGTGAATTTTCCGCTCTGGGAGCATCTTTGGAGCATCTGGCCCATACCCGCCACAAACCCAAAGCGTTGGTACTGGCCAATACCCTGGATCGCGCCATCAGCAAACTGTTGGACAACAATATGTCTCCAGGCCGTGCTGTGGGCGAAATGGACAACCGAGGGAGCCACTTCTACATCGCCCTAAACTGGGCTCAGGCCTTGGCCGCACAGGACGACGACGTGGAACTCAAGAACCACTTCATCCCAATCGCCCGACAGTTACAGGAAAATCAAGCAACTATTTGGGACGAACTCAAAATCGGTCAAGGCCAGCCTATGGACATTGGTGGATACTATCATACCGATCCGACTAAAACGGCCAAATGCCAACGCCCCAGCACCACCTTGAACGCCATCATAGGTTGATTGAGTAAGATCCGTGCGATTTGGATGCTTGGCAACAGGCATCCAAAATCGTCGGCATTCCAGATCATAATGTTGTAATGGATGAGAAATAACCATGAAAAGAGACGAAATGGATTTCATCAACCGCTTTCTGGTTGGGTTTCGTGGTTTCCGGGAACGCTACTTTCTGCAGGGAGCGTCGTTATTCGAGACTCTGGTCAACACTGGACAGCGGCCAAAGACACTGGTAGTGGCCTGTTCCGACTCACGGGTCGATCCAGCGATTTTGTTTGGTGTCGAGCCTGGTGAGATCTTCGTCATCCGCAATGTCGCCAATCTGATTCCCCCTTATGAACCGGACGGACGTCATCATGGCACGAGTGCTGCGTTGGAATTTGCGGTACGGGATTTGCAAGTACGTGACATTCTGGTTCTTGGGCACTCCTCATGTGGCGGCATAGGCGCGCTACGGGACTATCTTTCTGGCAATCATCCCCAGAAGCGTGAGTTCATCGTACCTTGGGTATCGATTGTCGCAGACCAAGAGACCACCATGCCTGTCACGGAACCATCCCATCTCCTGGAGCAGGTCGGCATCCGCAAATCAATTGTCAACCTGCGGAGTTTTCCCTGGGTGTCACAGCGAGAAACGGAAGGCAATCTGACCTTACACGGTTGGTGGTTCGACATGGGAGTCGGGCAATTGTGGTGTCTGAATGAATCAACGGGAGCCTTTCAACCCCTGGAGTTGGAAAGGCATTGTGATGATGCGGCAAATTGTGTGACGACTGGATGTTCGTGAGGGATTTTCCTTGTGTTAACAATTGAAAAATTAAGCAAAAATCTTGCCGGTCGTCTTCTTTTAGAGCAGGCAGATCTCATGGTTCATCCGGGTGAGCGGGTTGGACTGATTGGCCCCAATGGTACAGGCAAGACCACATTACTGCGCATGATCATTGGCGAAATGGATGGCGACGGGGGAACCATCCGCATGCGGGGTGGGATTCGCACCGGTCTATTGCGCCAAGAGATCCTCAGCACCAACCACTCTTTGCTGGAAGAAACCTTGGCTGGCAACGAAGAATTAATGCAACTGCGGCGCGAGCAAACCACCATTCAGGCACAATTACTCACCGCCACATCCCAATCTGACCACGAATCCCTTTCATTGCGCATGGGGGAAATCGATTCTCGTTTGACCTCGTTGCAGGCCTACAGTGCTGAAGGACGAGCGGCTGTGATACTGACTGGGCTTGGCTTCTCTCCCGAAGACCTAGAACGTCCTTTATTATCGTTTTCTGGTGGATGGCGAATGCGGGCGCAATTGGCCCGTCTGTTGTTTGCTCGTCCTGATTTATTGCTGCTAGACGAACCGACCAATCATCTGGATATGGAAACCGCGACTTGGTTGGAAAATCATCTCAAAAAAAATACCGGTTCACAGGCCATCATCATTGTTTCGCACGACCGTTCCTTTCTCAATCGGACGACCAATGTCACCGTGGAGTTGGAAAACGGACGGCTCACACGCTATGCAGGGCCATTCGACGCTTGGCTGGAGCAAAAGGCCATGAATCTGCAAAGTCTGGAAAAAAGTGCTACGGTCATGAGTCGCAAACGGGAGGAGTTGGAATGTTTCATCCGCCGTTTTCGCGCCAAGGCAACCAAGGCCCGTCAGGTGCAAAGCCGAGTCAAGGCTTTGGAACGGATGGAACCGGTCGCCCAAGCCGGTCCAACCTTGCGTCCGCCCAAAATCCGCTTTCCCACACCCCCCTCTTGCGCCATGGAGGTGGTCAAAAGCCGCAATCTTGGCAAAAGCTATGATGGCAAAACGATCTTTTCTGGGGCCAATCTGGAGCTACAGCGCGGTCAAAAAATCGGCTTGGTTGGTGTCAACGGATCTGGCAAAAGCACCCTATTGAAACTCATTGCCGGGGAGTTGTCGGCGGATGCTGGCACCATAACGCTAGGGGACCGGGTGCGCATGGCCCGTTTTGCCCAGCACGCCCTGGAGCGACTCAAACCAGAGCAAACCGTACTCGAATCCGCCGCCTCTGCCGCGCCAGAACATTTTGGCGACACGGCCTTGCGGACCCTGCTTGGTGGATTGCTCTTTTCTGGGGAGGCGGTGCAGACCCGCGTCATCAATCTGTCAGGAGGCGAACGGGTGCGCCTTGCCTTGGCCCACCTGTTTCTGTCTGGGGCAAACTTGCTGTTGCTCGACGAGCCAGCCAACCACCTAGACATGGCCGCGCGAGCCGCACTCGAAGAGGCGTTAACCGCCTATCCTGGGGCCGTGATCCTCGTTACCCATGACCGTGACCTCATGGAAACCACCTGCGACGGATTATGGGTGGTATCCAACGGAACCGTGGTGGCCTGGGATGGCAATCTGGAGAGCTATCTGGCGCAAGCTGTGCGCGAAGAGGGCAATTCAGCCAACCCAACCCCCTCTCCGACTCCACCCTCTACTCGTGACCCGCGTGAAATCCGCCGTCTTACCGCCCAAATCCGCGACCGCTTGCGCCAAGAGACCCTGAACTCCCGCAAACAACTGGAAAAACTGGAGAAACAGATCACGGCACTGGAATCCGAACGGGCCACCTTGCAGGCCAAACTGGCAGATCCCAATGCCTATACTGCCGATTCCCGCATGGATCTCAAAGAAACGGTAACCCGTGTCGGCCTGTTGGAGCAGGAGTTAAAAACCGCCATGACCGATTGGGAAACCCTTTCTCTTGAGATCGAATCCCGTGAATCCGAGGCCGAACAGGCACTGGCCCAAATTCGTGCTGACCTATCCCAATAATTTGATCAACGCTTGTGGTTGCTGATTGGCCTGGGCCAATACCGCAATGCCAGCCTGTTGAATAATGGAGTAGCGCGTCATATTCGTCGTCTCCTGTGCGATATCTGCATCCATGATGCTAGAACGGGCAGCAGTGTAGGCATCGGAGGTGGCGGTGGCAACATTGGTGATTGAATTAAAACGACTCTGAGAGCCACTCAACTGGGACTGAATGGAGTTAACGCTCTCAATGGCTGTATCCAGGGTTGCAATCGCGTCACTTGCCAAGACTTGAGTATTGATCTTCAGGTTAAAAAGGGTTGGCAATGTGGCATCACCGATGGTGACATTAATTGTCTCTCCCTTATTGGCCCCGATTTGAAACGGCTTGGCAGCATAAGTGCCGTCAAGCAGAGCCACATTGTTGTATTTGGTATCCGTCGCGATCCGGGTAATCTCCGCCAACAATTCATCCACATTCAATTGCAACGCATCCCGGTCCGCATCGGATCTGGTACTCGAAGAGGCCTCCACCGCCAGATCCCGGATGTTTTGGATGGCATTGGTGGTCTCTGTCAAGGCTGCTGAGGCAAGATCGGCCAACGCCATCCCCTCACTGGTATTGCGTTTAGCAACACTCAAACCCCTGACTTGAGTCATCAAACGGTTGGCCACAGCCAACCCGGCTGAATCGTCCTGAGCAGAATTGATTTTCAACCCAGTGGATAAACGCTGCATACTTGTCCCTAGTGCCTTGGTAGAGTTGTTCAAGCCTCTTTGGGCAAGCATGGCAGCAAAGTTGGTATTAATGGAAATGGTCATGGAAAAACTCCTTGAGTGCAATACGACATTCTATCGTGTGACCTCTCGAAACGAGTTGATTTGTTCAAGCCAACCTTGGGCTCGTCAAGATTCACGTTGAAACCATCATCGACACATTTTAAATGAATCTTTAATAAAAAAATGGTCTTTCATGGCGTTTATCAGTAAAAACCAACCAGACATAGTTGATTTCATCCAGGTTGGTTTATTTTTTCAGTATTATGCCTAGTATTTCTTTTCGCTAAAGTCAACAGTACCTTCATCCGATAAATCCGATAAGGGTATATGTAATCTTTAAAATTTTATTTTATTTTTTTGTTTTTTTTCAATAAATTATAAAATATTGCACCAGGATAGGCTAAGCCAATTCACGCCATTGGATGGCTAATTGTCAATCATTGGTTTCAATCGGAAAAATTCAAGCCTGGATCATTATCAACTTATCCCAAGGGCCACTACAGACGATAAGTAAGATAAGGTGGATTTTTTCACGGATGGACGGATCGATTCCAAACGACATGGTATATTTCTTGCTTGCACATTTTGAATTCATCAACTTTAAACACAAGAGGTGCGGCCATGAAACAAACGATTCAGGAAACCATGAACAAAATCGAGAAACTAGGTCTGACAGAAAAAGAGTTTACCAAAATTTTGAGCCGTTTAAGTGATGCGGAGTTGGCCTTACTGGAACAATTGACCGCCATTCACCGTTTAGCCGAGTCAGAATTGCGTCGTTTGTCCGTCATTGTGGAAAAAATTTACACCCAATTGATCGACACATTCTGCCAAGGCAATTCAAGCCCAGCTTACACCGCCGCGCGCTAAAGAACTTGAACGATAAACCATCCGTCAATCCATGAGGCAAACCTATTATGTCACGCTCTTCCATTCTGCCCTATTTCGTCTGGGGCGTTCTGCTCTTGACCGCACCCACCTCTTTCGCTTGGTCTGCGGTCGATCAACACGAACACAATGGACCAACGCGAACCGAATCAGGGCTGACCTTAAACAATGGTAAACCATGGCAGACGGATGCTCCCTTGCGCAAAGGAATGGAAGGGATCCAACGTGACATCAAGGAGTCCTTGCCCCGCATTCATGCGGGAACCTTTACGGCCAAACAATACGTCGCGCTCGCCAAAAAAATGCACAATCACATCAACTATATCTTCAAAAACTGTAAACTGCCAAAAGAGGCCGATGCCCAGTTGCATCTGGTACTAGCCGAAGTGGTCCAAGGGCAGGAAGCCATGGAAGCCCATAATGGTCAATCCTCTGGAGCCGCCATGATCGTCCATGCCCTGGATCTCTATGGACGTCATTTTGACCATGCTGGCTGGAAACCATTGGCCCATTAATGTTAGCATGAATTTTGCGTATCCTGTTCATTCTCCCTGCCA
Organism: Magnetococcales bacterium; assembly: GCA_015232825.1. GTDB lineage: Bacteria > Pseudomonadota > Magnetococcia > Magnetococcales > Magnetaquicoccaceae > Magnetaquiglobus. The sequence goes on along the minus strand of JADFYY010000070.1, from coordinate 8,892 downwards.
ATCCTACGTTAATTTGGCAGACATCCTTAAGCAATTGTGGATGAAACATGATGAACATGAAATTAAAATGGAATCAGCGATCCGTCTGGATGGTTCTTCTGGTATTGACTCTGGCAATTTCGGGATGCGAATCCAATAGAAGATTTGCCAGATCAACCGGTTATGACCCAGTAACCCAGAAAGAGTACGAATCTGAATATGAGACGACCTTAAATGTGGAGCGTCAACGAACTGTCATTCCCAAACCTATCATGGAAACCACTGCAACGGAAAAACCCAAGCATCCCCTCAATGTGCAGAGGGTCATAGAACAGTATGATCATACGGTTCGCCACCGTTTGACCAATGCCTTCAAACAGGCTGGATTGCCCTATCCTTCGCCCCGCTTGGCATTGCTGGCCTTCAAGCAGGAACGCCGCCTGGAGTTATGGGGTGGCGATGTGAATGGCCCCATGAAAAAGATCAAAATCTATCCCTTCACCGCCTTCAGTGGAGAATTAGGCCCCAAACGGCGCGAAGGAGACCGGCAGATTCCCGAAGGATTCTATCGCATCACCTTTCTCAACCCGGACAGTGCCTACCATTTATCCATGAAACTGGATTATCCCAATCCATTTGATCGGGCCATGGCCGAAGCCGAAAGCAGAAAACGTTTGGGGGGAGATATTTTCATCCATGGTGACAGCTACTCCATTGGTTGCATTGCCTTGGGTGATGTGGCCATCGAAGAACTCTTCGTCCTGACCGCCATGGCTGGACTCGACAATGTCCAGGTGATCGTCTCACCGTATGATCTGCGCCGCGAGAAAAATATTCGACCTTTGGCCGACATTCCTTGGACCAAAGAGCTGTATATCCGCATTCAGGACTCCCTTTTGGCTTTCAATCAGTAACCTCTGTGTGCTAAGATCGGGTGTTAGGTAACAATTCTCCCTTGGCATTCAGGTATATCAATTCATGGACACGCTGGCCGCTTGGATCTGGAACCCTCTGTTAAGCCTCCTTTATCTGGAAGTTGGCATCCTTTTCCTGATCCTGACTGGTGCGGTGGCATGGCGGAAATCCTTTGGTGTGTTTCTGGATATTTACCGCAACCCAAAAAATTCATCATCGGATCATGTCCGGGAGATCTCCCATTCCAAAGCATTTTTCTCGGCCATAGCCGCTTCTGTGGGGGTGGGCAATCTTGCGGGAGTGGGGACAGCCATTCATTTAGGCGGCCCTGGGGCACTCTTTTGGATGTGGGCCTCGGCAATCGTGGGACTCTCCTTTCGCATGTGTTCCACCTATCTTGCCATTAAATATGGACCCAAAAATCATGCATCCCCCTCGTTTGCCTCTCCCATGTCCTATCTGGAGCGTTTTTTGCCCAAAAAATGGCAATTTATCGCCAAAATGTTGGCGATTCTACTGCTTATCAAAGGAATGGTGGCCGCCAACCTGATTCAGGTCAACTCTGTTTCCCATGCCATGACCAGCAATTTTTCCTTCTCTCCTTGGGTAGTGGCCGTACTCATGGCTGGAGCCGTCGGGTGGGTGGTGATCGGTGGAATCAAAAGAGTGGTAGAGATCTGTAATACTTTGGCACCCTGGATGATACTGGGATATATCATTCTCGGCCTGTTGATCTTGTTGGCTGACCCCATGCGCACCCTGGACGCCCTGCTCATGGTGTTCCAATACGCCTTTACCCCCTACTCCATTGGCGGTGGCGTAGTCGGTTACGCAGTCCTGACCGCTGTGCAGTTCGGCGTCTCCCGTGGCGTATTTTCTCACAACTCTGGCATGGGAGTCGCCCCTTTTTTGCAGGCCTCCAATTCCGATCATCCCTCACGAGGTGCCTTCATGGCTGCCTTGATCCCCATGGTGGATACCTTGCTCGTCTGTACCATTACTGGCTTGGTGGTGATTTCCGTTGGCAAATGGCTGGATTTAACTGGAGCCTCCCTGACCGTCACCGCTTTTCAAGATACTTTGGGAACTTTTGGCAAGGTGGGAGTCTCTTTGGCATTGTTCATCTTCGCCTACAGCACCATTATCAGTTGGTCTTATTATACTGAACGGTGTTTTGAATATCTTGGCGGTCAAAATCTATTTGCCTTTCGGTGTGGCTTTACTGCGATCAGCTTCATCGGCCCTTTTTTTCCAGTTGCGCTGGTCTGGTCATTCGCGGATATTGTCATCTCATTGATCATCATTGTTCATGTTGGGTCACTCACCTACATCGTCATAAAGAAACTCCCAACCATCATGGCAGACTTGAATGGTCTAAAAGGGGATGGTGATTGATTCACCACCCCCCTAATGAAAAAACACGCATCAAGCCTGTTCAGGAACCGTGGTTTCTTCAGGTGCGACGGATTCAGCAAGGCTACGGAATTGAACCATGGTAATGCGGTGATTATCCATGCCCGTTACAACCAATTCAGCCGACGGAATGGCTATCGTCTCTCCAACCTTAGGAATCCGGCCTAAGGTATGATAGATGAGTCCACCAATGGTGACATAATCTGCATCAGTCGGGAAAGTGTAATTGATCATGGATTCCAGTTCAGTTGTACGCATGGAAGCATCGATACTGTAAACATTTCCTTCCAACTTTTTGACACGGCGGGTTCTGGTGGTAAATTCGTCATCAAAATCGCCGACGATCTCCTCCAGAATATCTTCCAGGGTGATAATCCCCTCGGTTCCGCCATACTCGTCAATCACGATGGCCATTTGCTGACGAGTGGATTTGAACTCCTTGAGCAAGTCACTCAAATGTTTGCTATTGGGTACGACATAGACGGGATGGATGTATTCACCAATCGGACGTTCCATGTCCCCAGACTCTTTAGATGAAACAGCCAACACGCTCAACAACTCCTTCATGGCCACATAGCCGACGATGTTATCCAGATTGTTTTCATAGACAGGATAACGGCCATGGGGATACTCACGGAACTTATTCAATGCCTCAGCCAAGGTGGTCTCTCTGGTGAAGGCGAGAATATCGGTTCTGGGAATCATAGCAGAACGCACGGTGCGTCCACCCATGTCCATAACGCTGTGAATCATTTTGGAGTCTTCGGAATTAAAAATTCCGGCATCCTCGCTGGCGGTGATGATGGTACGGATTTCTTCATGGGACATATTGAAATGTTCCCCATGAGAACCGACCAAACCACCCTGTCCAACGCACATCAAGAGAAAGTTGGAGGCATGTTTCATAGCCCAGATGACGGGCGTCCAAAAAATATACTGCATATCAACCGACCAAGCCACGGCCATAGCCAAGGGTTCTGACTTATGAAAGGCCAGGATTTTGGGAGCCAACTCACCACCCACCACATGAAGAAAAGAGATGATGGCAAATGCGATCAAATAGGCGGTCATCTGCGCCGGTTTTGTCAGATCTGGCCCGATCAAGGAGAATAAATTGACAAACCAAGGATCCATAATTTGGGCTAGGGTATCCATGCCAATGGCACCCAATGCCAAAGAGACCAAGGTGATACCAATCTGGGTAACCGAATAGAAACGTTCGGGTTCCTGATGAAGTTTTTGTACACGAGCAGCCGATTTGCTGCCCTGTTCGGCCAATTGACGAATTTTGCTGCGACGCGCCCCGGTGATGGCGACCTCAGCCCCAACAAAATAGGCATTCCCCAGAATCAAAAGAAGGATTAATACCAGTTTCAGCCATAAAATTGTTTCCATTCTTTGCCTCTTCCCCTTGTTGTTTTAATTCACAAAAACATGCAAAAATCGCATTGCAATTCACAACCCGTTTTAAACATGATTCCATGATTATATTGATATTGTAAAATTTTATCAGATAATCGCATCCAATGGCAATGAAAATTTTTTTATCCATTGCAACAAGTCTGGGAAAATTGCTTATTGTTCCAGCATCTGTTCCTGAAAAATCCCCAACCAGTGTGCAAGAGGATCCGAGGAGGAACGCGAGGGGGGAGCGGACGATTTTTCTGTAGACGCGCTCCCTTTTTTTCCATCTTCCATGGGGATAGCGCAACGACCAAGGGTTAAATCTGGCGAAACTTTGGAGCGGGAGACATCCCCAACCCGACGGAATTCCAGCCGTACTTCCACCCGGCGACTCTCTTCAGGACTCGACTTGATAGCCGTGACCGAGGCCCCATCAATGATTAACAACTCCTGAAGCCGACGCATTTTTTCCGGGGGCAAATCTGCCGACAGCAAAGCGCACAACACGGATTCGGCCCGTTTCAGGCTCAAATCCACATTATAAAGATAGGTTCCAACCGCATCGGTATACCCTTCGATATGGACCCTCTCCATCCAGCGTCCCCCCTCTTGCCGTGCTTGTGCATCCAGCAGAACCGGCACAAAGGCACGCAAAATCTCGACCGCTTCTGGTGAGAGCTGATAGCTGTTGAAAGCAAACTGCGCCTTCTCCCCAAAACTGATGGAGTGATCTTCCTGATTGACCTGCAAATCCAACCCCGCCTTTTCCGCCATGAAATCCAACTGATTCAGAATCATCTGGATATCACCGGCGCGTTGTTTTTTTTCTGCCATAGGACGCGACGCAATCGCCACCATAGAGATGCTCATCACCACCAAAAAAAGCATCACCAACGCGGTCATCAGATCCGCATAACTGATCCAGAACGGATTCCCCGGCCCTTCATCCACGCTGCCGCGACGCAATTTGATGAACCTGAACATGTCATGTCCCTTGAGGCAAATTTGTTATTTTGTCTCTGAATTCTGTTTAACCAAATGGCACAGGAGAAGCCATAAACCCCTCCCATGACCGTTTACACCCCCTCACCCCTTGCTCCATCCGCGCGCCCTGCCAGCCATTGAAAAGATGTCGTACCGCCTCCTCTGCCCCAGAATCCAACTCTCCCCATAACCGTTGATCCCCAACCAAACGCGCCAACCCTTTCAACTCACGATCCAGCATAACAACCGCCTCTTGATAGCGTAATCCCTTCTTGTCCGTACTCAACTCGATAAACAGCAACACGACCTGACTCAATGCCTCAACAAAAGGCAAAAATTCCACCAAATCTCCCTCGGCATCACGCCAATATTTCCGTCCCCGATCCACCACCAGTTTATGGGTCCGGCGCAACTCCTCACGTACCACCCCTTCAGCCGGTCCTCTCAATCGCTCCACAAACAAAGGATCACTCTCGATCAAAGCCGCTCTCAATCCATCCCCTCCGATCAACCAACCGGCTATCCCAGAGATCAACTGAGTAAAGCGAAACGACTCTACCGCCCGAACCCCCTGCTGAAAGGCCAATTCCATTTGTTCTTCCGCCTGTTCAATCACCTGACCTAGCAGCGGATAATCCGAAAAACGCGCTCTCATAGGCCGCAACCCCTCCTGCAACAACCCATTCCACGCCTGCAAAGGGGCCAACTCGTCCGCAAACCATGTCAACTCCGTTTGCATCTCCTGAGCAACTCTCTCTGGCAAAAAAACATGAAACACACCAAGCAAAAAACGCAACCGGGTAACCGCAAAACTCAGGTTAATAACAGCCTCCTGACGACTCTCCTGTAGGCCGTAAACCAGCGGGGCCAAATGATCCATCACCCATCGCAACAAAGATTCCCCAGTTTTGGATAGCACCTCCGAGACACAACCTCCCTCAACGGTTCTGTTTCCATTCCAGGGAACCATTGGCACCACCGCAGGATCCAAACGCGCAAAACCCCGTGTCAGCGGAGTTAACGGCTCAAAAACCCCAGAAAAATGTCGTCCCAAAGCCAATACCGTCTGAAAAAAACGGTTCGGATTGCCAGCCGTGCAGGTTAACACCACCTCGTGAAACGGCTGGCGCAAGGATCCAAAACACAAAGCCCCCGTCAATTCCCGCATCTGAATCCGAGTGCCATCGGGATACTCCAACCGCCAAAGCTCCTCCGCCTGCTCAATCGTGAACAAAGCTTCCAAATTTTTGATCTTAATCCCATCCAATAGAGTATTGGGAAGATGCTTTTTAAGATCCTCCCACTCTGGCCCATTCTCCTGCTTGCCGCACTCCCAAACCGCCTCTTCACACTTTGCCACCCACTTTGCGCCAACACGGCGCACGCTCAAAGAGACTCCACGGCGACACAATTTCAAATCAGGGGTGTCATAACAAGTTTCAGCGCGATCTTCACGCCGTGACTTGCCAGAGACCGCCGCACGCACCACAGGGTGTTGGGCCAATGGGATCCCCATCTCATCGATCACCCGCAATCGCACCATTCGCCAAGTCATTTTATCTCCCCTCTATAAAAACTACTTGACACGCAAACGACGGCGCAACGACTCTAAACGTTCGCCCAACATCTCAATAAAGACCGTCTGTTCCCGACCCAGGCTGGTCACAACCCCCTCTAGCAGTTGACCAAGTTCCGACAAATGCTCTTGCACATGACGAGAGGACTCCTCGTTTTTGTGATACAATCCATCCCGCAACTCATCCAACTCCCTCCCCAAACCTTTCCCCAGTTCATCAATCACCCCGATGACCCCTTGATGTCGCTCGTCCAAATGGCTCTGGACCTCCTGGATGTGTTGCGATAACACCTTACTCTCTGCCAAAGTGGATTTGGACGCCTCCAACACCCACGCCTGCAAAGAGGCCTCCATGGCCTTCTGTTCCGCCACCAAACGCTTACGCATCTCAGCCAACTCTGCCGATACCCCCCCAAAGGCCGACTCCATCCGTTCAGCAATGACGCTCACCATCTCCTGAGCCGACTCCTCCTGCTGGCGCATCTGTTCTTCGTCCGAGGTCCGCATGTGTGTGGCGAGCCGTTTGGCCGTTTCATCCAACTCCTCCAAAACCGCTACCTTGACCCCTTCCACCTGCTCTGCAGTCTGATTCAACAATCGCTCCAGCAAGGCGGCCTCGCGATCCTGTTCCAACAACTCCCGCTCTCCTGACAGAGTTTGCAAGGCAGACTTGAACTCCTTAGAAACCCCATGCACCAAAGTTTTTACAATCTCCGCCCCATCGGCACCACTCTTGTGCATCCACTCATGGGTTTGGACTGCGACCTTGCCCGTGGACTCACGCACCTGACGCCGTACCCGTTCCATCTCCTTGCCCATCTCGCCAAACAACAAAGACATCCCCTCCTCACTGGCATGGGCCGCATTCTCGACCTTGACAATCAAGGTCTGTAAAAGACCATCCATAAGAAGATGATTCTGCTCGACCTGTTCAGAGAGAGCATTCAACTGCCCCATGAATCCGTTGGCAATCTCCTCCAGACGATGAGAAAACGATTTCAACAAGGTTTGATCCCCCACCTTTTCAACAGCGGCAAACCCGGCATCCATTCGCGACAAAAGCTCCCCGCGCTGCTCAAAACACCCTGCCAACAACGCATCCATCCTTGTCAAAGCCAGCACTTCATCCGCGCCTACCTTTTCCACAGCAACGAATCCGGTATCCATCCTGGCCAGCGTCTCCCCATGGGTCGTCCGCAACTGCTCGGCCAGTCGATCCACGGTGGCAAATCCTCCATCCACTTTGGTCAGTGTCTCCCCATGGATCGTCCGCAACTGCTCAGCCAGTCGATCCACAGTGGCAAATCCTTCATCCACTTTGACCAGCCTTTAATATCTTTATTTCATCCATAGTTTTATATATACCTAATAAATATGTCATAAAATCAAAAAACCCCAATATTGAATTGGGGTTTAATTAATTAGATAATCTTTAATTCTTTTTCCTATAAAACTTAAAGTACTTTGACTCTTGAAATACAGATTCTATTATTAATTGTATAATTTCATCAACATCTGGTCGTAATATCTCAGAGTTTACTGGGATTTCATTTTTCATGTATAGGGTTATTTCACAATTGGTAAAACTTCTTTTACCAAACCTAACCCCAGATTCTTTAATATCAAAATCAATTATGGTTCTTTCTTTTACAAATTGATTAATAACACTTGCGTCTAAATGATTATAGATAGCTTGACGTATTTTTTTATCCATGTCTCTAATGATTCGATTGTAATTAATATCCGAATCATTTTTAGGTTCAGCCCACGCTGAAATGTTAATGTAAAGTGCTTTTGGATTCTTATTATTTACACTTCCGTAAACAACATTGTAGTTCTTGAAACAATTAACCTTTAATTCTTTTCCTTTCTTCATATACCTGGTAATTTTTTATAAGTATATGAAAAAGAATTTAAAGTGTCAAATTTTAGCCCTTTAATGCGGCCCAAATTCCAATAATAATCTGTATAAATGTTATAATTGCTATTGTAGCAATCCATTTATTCTTTTGACTATATATTTCATCTTTAGCCTCTTTCATCTGAGAAGGGGACCAAACATCATTAACCTTTTCTATCCAACTTTTTTGGTCTGCCACGTTTTTTTTTCAGTGTTTTTAAAATCAGTAAGAACGGTATTCATTTCTTTAAAACGAACATCAATATCTTCTCTCATTTTTTCGTAATTATCGTTAAGCCTTTCTAATTCTTTTAATACGAGCTTACTGTAGTCACCCCAAGTTTCTTTTTCAGTCGACATTTTAGCTAAATTTGTACTTGTTTAATATTATTTTAATTTTTTGACACATCTTCTCGTAGCACTCTAATTTATTATCACTATTCATATTGTTAGTTTCAATCTCAACAATATGCTTAATTTCTTTAATTAGGTCGTTATTGGTTCTGTCTTGCTCAAATTCTTGATTTAATTTTTCAGCAAGCTCTTTTATTTTACCAATATTTACACTACTTCTTTTCGAAACCATTTATAAAAAATTTAGCTATTTTTTAGGTTATTTTTTAGTTCAACTAATTTTACAATCCTTCCCACAACATTGTTTTCATTTAAATCCTCAAATTCATTTTCTAATTTCTTTTTAACCTTTAATAACTTTTCTTTT
>JADFYY010000006.1 GCA_015232825.1 Magnetococcales bacterium | reverse complement strand
ACTCTTCAAGGTACATGGCCGCCGTTTCCGAATCTTGCAGCATGGTCTTGCTGGTGGCGTCGAAAGATGCGGCTGGTTTGTTGTTCATGGTTCGATTCTCCTTTCATAGTCAGCTAGGTAATCCCTGGCTTGCTTTACGGTTTTTTCCTGATCCGGTTTCATCGACCCGGCCAAGAGTAGGATAATTCGGTTTCCTACCCGTTTGTAGAAAATGCGATAATAAACAAACATATGACCGCCAGTCAAGCCCCCATCACCCAGCATATGCCACAGGTAACTCTTCCCATCGGGTGGTATAGCGTGGAGAGCGGTTGCCGGGTCGTGAGGCCCAACGTCGGCGTACCCCTTCACCCGCGATATGGATGATCTCTGGGCCAAAACGTTGGCGCAGAGCGTCTAGGGTGGCCATCAATGCGGTACTTTTGCGTTCTGCTTGCACGTCGGTAAACAGATCCCCTTGCACAAGGTGTTTGCTCTCCAAGGCCATAAGAATCACCCCGGCCTTGTGATAGGCGTATCCAGAACGATAGAGGAGCGATAGAGCTTCAATGACAACCTGCGCCAGTTGCAATTCGTCGGCGGTGGGGGTTGATAAGGGCAGGGTGATTCCCTGACAGTACTGCGGCTCACCGGCGCGGAATGGATTGGTCTGAATGAAAAGATGCAACGCCCCGGTCACCGACTCCTGTTGACGCAACCGCCCAACCGCACGACGCAAAAAGGTCAAGACCGCCTCGGCCAACTCCTCTTTGGAGTAAACGGGTTGACCAAAAGATCGGGTGGCTTGAATCTGTTGGCGTGGTGGCGAGACCTCCTCTAAACTCAGACAGGGAATGCCGTTTAACTCCTGTACCACACGCTCCATGACTACCGAAAAACGGTTCTGACGCAACTGGCGCGTTCCGATCTGACGCAACCCAAGCACTTGCGTCACCCCCATGGCCCGCAATCGCTCCGCCCCCTTGGCTCCCACTCCCCACACCTCGGAGACCGCGATTTCAGCCAGCAGGGATTCCAGATCCGTGAGCATCATGCCATTGAAATTGCATACCCCAGCATATTCCCCACGCTTTTTGGCTACATGATTGGCCAATTTGGCCAAGGTCTTGGTGGCCCCAATGCCCACACATACCGGTAAACCCAGACCATTGGCAATCTCTTGGCGTAGGGTCCGGCCCAGTTGCGTGATTGGATCGGGGGGCGCGTTGTGTAGCTCCAGAAAACATTCGTCAATGGAGTAGACCTCCTGACGTAGACCGAACCGTTTCAACAGGGCCATCATGCGCTGTGACATGTCGCCATACAGGGCGTAGTTGCTGGAGAGCGCGATGATGCCATGACGTTGCGCCAGTTCACGCAGACGAAACCAAGGCTCTCCCATCTTGACCCCCAACGCCTTGACCTCGTTGGAGCGCGCTACAGCGCAGCCATCATTGTTGGACAAGACCACCACCGGTTTATCCCGCAAGCCTGGATTGAATACCCGTTCGCAGGAGACGTAGAAATTGTTGCCGTCAATCAACGCGATGTTGGGTACGCCATGCGGTGCAATGCCCATCGGACTACCCCCCAAATGACCAGATCCTGTTCTTGTGTGACCCGGATGTCCGGGTAGTCGGAATGGCCCGAACGTAAAATCACCCCATTTGGGTCGTACAGAAGCTGTTTGACCACAAAACCGCCTTCAAGTACCGCAATGACAATGCGGCCATGGCTTGGAGGTATGGCCCGATCCACCACCAGAAAATCCCCGTGATAAATTCTTAGCCCCTCCATGGAATACCCCTCCACACGCCAGAAAAAGGTGGTTTCTGGGTGTTCGACCAAAAGCTGTTCAACATCCAATGGCAAAAACGGTTCATCTCTGGCTGGCGAGGGAAAGCCAGCCATCACCGGTGTGACTGCTTGCAAAATCATGGTTTGTTGTACCTCCGAATCAGTCCGGTCACTACCCCGAAAAGGGTTAAACTCTGCTTGGGGTAGAGGATTGGATAGTCGGGATTGGCGGGATGGAGAGCCCAGAGCTGATCTTCTCGCATGAGGGTTTTCAAGGTGAATTCGCCATCCACCTCCGCCACCACCAAGGCACCAGAGTTGGCAACCTGACCCCGTTCCACAACCACCAGATCCCCGTCGTAAATCCCTGCATCCCGCATGGAATCCCCCTTGACCGGTAGCACGACCGTGCGTGACGGGGTATTGACCAACAAGGAGTCAATCAATACCGGATTGTCCGCCGCATCCAGCACCATTTCTGGGAGTCCAGCGCGTACCGTGGTTTCAGCTAAGGGACGCTCAAAAAAACGTTCCATCGGCGACCACGCCCCATCCGGGGTGCGTTGGATAAATCCCGCCACCTCCAGACGGTGCAAAAACTTGGCAACCGCCGACTTGGCAGACAATCCCAATACCTCACCCAGTTGTGCATAAGAAGGCCATACCCGATAACGGGCATAATAGTCTTGTAGACGGCTTAAATGATCCGAATCGCGATTGATGGGTGACATGGCGGCCTCATGAGTGTCCAATGGTGTGAACAAGAGGATAGAGGACGAACGTTCTCCATGTCAAGGATTATCTATGGCAGGGGCATTTCCGTACTTGAACGGCATAATTGAGCGATTGCATGATCCCGCATTCTTTGTTTGTGCGTCGATGCTCACATTTGTTTCGAAGGGCGATCAATTGTTCTTTAAGCAAGCTCATGGCGGCCATCTGTTCTTCTACGCGGACAATTTGAACATCAAGCAGTGCATTGACCCCGGCACAATCCCCATCTGGGGATGAACGGAAATTCATGAGTACTTTGATTTCAGCCAATTTCATGCCCAGGGAACGGCAATGCCGCACGAATTGTAAATCCGCTAAATGTAATGTGTTATAATTACGATAGCCTGAAATTTCCCGTTCCGGTTTTGCGAGCAGTCCATCGCGTTCATAGTAACGCACGGTCTCCACATCGCAACCGGCCTGTTTGGCCAGTTCGCCGATACGCATAACGCTCTCCTAAAAAAATAGACTTGACCCTGTAGCGGCTACAGGGTGTGCAATGGCTGCAGGGTTCACTTAGAAATAATCGAATAGTGGAGAATCTCATGTCTGTCAATCGTTCTTCTGCCTGTCATTCTGGGTGTTGCTCTGCAAATCCGCCCGTTGGCCTGTCGCCGATATCCGCTCCTTTGTCGGATCCGAATGAAGAAAAGATGGTGTTTCGCATCACTAAAATGTGTTGTCCAGTGGAGGCGGATCTGGTCCGAAACGCTCTTGCTGGCATGGAGGGGCTTCAGCACTTGGATTTTGATATGATGCGCCGGGAGTTGGTGATCATCCATCGTGGCATCAAGCGGGCTGCGGTGATCGCCGCTCTTAGCTCGGTGGATATGGAGCCTGATGAGACGGAAACCTCTGGGATGGCCCAATCCCGCACGATCCTGGATAAACCGGTTGTCTCTCTGCGTGATTGGTTGGTCATGACGATCGCTGGCTTGTCTGCCATTGGCGCGGAAATTCTGGTCTGGTCCGGTCTGGATGAACACTCCCTGTGGGTCGTTGGGTTGGCTTTGATTTCAATTCTGGTTGGTGGATTGCCTACCCTGAAGCGGGGTTGGATCGCTTTGCGTATGCTCTCTTTGAATATCAATTTTTTGATGAGTCTTGCGGTGTTGGGTGCCATGGCCATTGGTCAATGGCCTGAAGCGGCCATGGTGATTTTTCTCTTTGGCATAGCCGAACGGGTCGAGGCCTTTTCGTTGGATAAAGCACGCAACGCCGTGCGGGAATTGATGTCTTTGGCCCCAGAGACGGCCACCATTCAAGCCGATAACGGGGAGTGGATAACGGTTACGGCCTCTACCGTAACGGTTGGTCGCATGGCCCGGATCAAACCCGGTGAACGAATTGCCCTGGATGGTGTGGTGACTGTAGGGCGGTCTAGTATCAACCAAGCTCCCATAACCGGGGAGAGTGTTCCTGTTACGAAAGAGGCAGGAGATGCGCTCTATGCCGGGTCGATCAATGGCTCTGGGGTGCTGGAATACCGTGTGACCGCTGATTTCCAACACTCTACCTTGGCCAGAATTATTGATACCGTTCAGGAAGCCCAAGGCAAGCGCGCACCAATGCAACGCTTTGTGGATCAGTTTGCCCGATATTACACCCCAGCCGTGGTAGCTATCGCGGCGATGATTGCCACGGTGCCTCCCCTTTTGTGGCATGTTCCGTTTTCTACTTGGTTTTATAATGCCCTGGTGATGTTGGTGGTCGCCTGCCCATGCGCCCTGGTAATTTCTACGCCGGTGACGGTGGTCAGTGGGTTGGCGGCTGGGGCGCGTCGTGGCATTTTGATCAAGGGGGGACTCTACCTGGAACAGGTTCATGGGATGCGGGCCATTGCCATGGACAAAACCGGTACGTTGACTCATGGACGCATGGAGATGACAGAGTGTATCGTGCTTGGAGATCACGACCCAAAACAGATCTTGCAGTATGCGGCCAGCCTAGAGGCCCATTCCGAACATCCAGTGGCAGCGGCGATTTTGGCGGCGCATGGAAAAGAAAAAACTCTGCTCCCAGTCACCCATTTCGAGGCCATCATGGGGCGCGGGGCAAGGGGGGAAATCATGGGTGAAACCTACCATATTGGCAACCATCGCCTGTTGGAAGAGTTGGGTCTGTGCCGTCATGAAGTGGAGGCGATTCTCTTTCCTTTGGAACAGGATGCGAAGACCGTGGTGGTTCTGGCGTCATCCAAAGAACCGCTGGCCGTGATTGCTGTGGCGGATCGGATGCGGGAAACCACGCCAGAAGCGGTTCGTGCCTTACAGGAAATGGGGATTACCGTGACCATGCTGACCGGGGATAACGCCACCACGGCCCAGGCGGTCGCCCGTCAGGCCGGAATTCCTGAGGTGCGTTCTGAATTGTTGCCGGAAGAAAAATTGCGAGCCATTGAAGAGATGATACGCACTTATGGTATGGTTGGGATGGTCGGAGATGGCATCAATGATGCGCCAGCTTTGGCCAGGGCCTCTATTGCGATTGCCATGGGGGCTACGGGTACGGATACCGCCTTGGAGACTGCTGATGTCGCTATTATGAATGATGACTTGCGTAAAATTGGGGAGTTCGTCCATCTTGGACGCGCAACCAGACGCATTTTGTGGGAAAATATCGCTTTGGCCCTAGGCATCAAAGGTTTCTTTCTTGTCCTTGCGGCTATGGGTGTTGCCACGTTATGGATGGCGGTATTGGCAGATATGGGAACCAGCCTTCTGGTAATCTTCAATGGTCGGCGTTTATTGTGGCATAAAAATGAATAATAATAATTGGATAAATGAGACGAGTCGTGGATGGATGGTACTCTTTGTTGCATGGATCGTCGTCACCAGTGCCACCCTCGGTAGCCTCTTTTTTAGCGAAGTGATGGGGGTTCCTGTTTGCGTTCTTTGTTGGTATCAACGCATTGCCCTCTATCCTCTTACGGCCATTCTTGCGATTGGTCTCTTTCCTTATGACCCAAAGGTGGTACGATATGCCACTCCTTTGGTTGGAGTGGGGTGGTTTGTTGCATTATTCCATGTGCTTTTGGTCGCTGGAATCATTCCAAAAGGAATTCGTCCGTGTGTTCAGGGGATTCCCTGTTCAGAAACGCACTTTTCTCTGTTTGGGTTCTTGACCATTCCGCTTATGTCTCTTTTGACATTCACTCTGATCGGCTTTTTGCTTTTTTATGCGCAAAGGATGAAATTAAAATGAATAGAAAAACCCTCTTTATCGTTGTTGCTGGCTCCATGTTGCTGATTTTTGGTGTTGCTGCTGTGCTGTTTCAGAATTATAAAGCCGAGCAACAGAGTGTTTCCATCAGTAAATCGACGGCATTTGAGCGGGCCGGGGCTCCAGTCAAAGGGCCTAGTGACGCCAAAGTCACGATTGTCGAGTTTTTGGATCCCGCTTGCGAGACCTGTCGAGACTTTTATCCGCTCATGCAACAGTTTATCGACCAATATCCGGGTCAGGTCAAAGTGATGGTACGCTATGCCCCGCTTCATCCTGGATCGGATCAGGTGGTTAAAATGCTGGAGGCTGCGCATCGTCAGAAGCAATTTTGGCAAGCCTTGGAGTTGTTGTTTGCCAGCCAAGAGCGTTGGGTAATCAATCATGCGGCCCAGCCCATGCGTGCCCAGGCCATTTTGGAATCCTTGCGGTTGAATCAGGAACAGTTTTCTGCTGACAGGAATGGTTCCGAAGTCGCTGCGGTGATTCAACAAGATATTCAGGATGGACAACGTTTTAATGTCCGGGCAACACCTGAATTTTTTGTCAATGGTCGCCCCATGCTGGATTTTAGTTATGAGAATTTGAGCCGATTGGTCAAAGAGGCTGTGGCTGCCGCTTATTGAAAACAGGTTGGCTTGCAAAAAAGGCAACACTAGAGTACCGTTAAATAAAGCGTCCCATTGGACGGTTATATTAAAGCTACCGTCAATTTTCTCAAGGAGAATGAATTCAATGCTCGAAGCCTATCGTCAACATGTTGCCGAACGCGCCAAACAAGGGGTTCCTCCCCTGCCTTTGAATGCGCAACAAACCGATGAAGTCACCCAATTGCTCCAGAATCCTCCGGCTGGCGAAGCGGAATTTTTAAAAAGTCTGCTGGCCAATCAGGTTCCCCCTGGTGTGGATGATGCGGCCAAGGTCAAGGCAGGGTTTCTTGACAAAGTGGCTCAAGGTAAAATTGCCTGCTCTGTCATTGATGCAAAGGAAGCTGTGCGCCTGTTGGGGACCATGATTGGCGGATTCAATGTCATCCCACTGATCAACCTGCTGGATAATGCCGCTCTGGCGACCGAAGCCGTGAACGCTTTGTCCAACACCCTCATGATCTATGACGCCTTCGACACCTTGGCCACCAAGGCCAAAACCAATGCCCATGCCAAACAGGTGCTGCAAAACTGGGCCGATGCCACATGGTTCACCTCCCGTCCCACCATGCCAGAAGAGGTGACCGTCACACTCTTCCAGGTGGCTGGCGAAACCAATACCGACGACCTCTCGCCCGCTTCTGAGGCGTGGAGCCGTCCCGATGTACCTGTTCACGCTCTCTCCATGCTGGTTACCCGTCAACCCGGTTCGCTTGAGCAAATCGCGACTCTCAAACAAAAAGGTCATCCCTTGGCCTATTTGGGTGATGTGGTTGGCACGGGTTCTTCCCGCAAATCAGCCGTCAACTCCCTTCTTTGGCACATTGGTCAGGATATTCCGCATGTGCCTGCCAAGCGTACTGGCGGTGTGGTCATTGGTAGCACCATTGCTCCGATCTTTTTCAATACCGCTGAAGATTCAGGCATGCTCCCCATTCAGTGTGATGTCAGTGCCTTGAAAAATGGCGATGTGGTCACCATCAATACCAAAACCGGAACCATCAGCCGGGATGGGGCCGTTGTCAGCAAGTTCACGATTAGTCCCAACACCCTCCCGGACGAAATGCGGGCTGGCGGTCGTGTGAATCTTATTGTGGGTCGCAAATTGACGGCCAAAGCCCGCGAGGTTCTCGGCTTACCTCCCACAGAGATGTTCCTCTCTCCTGAAGCTCCAGCCTCTTCTGGCAAGGGATATACGCTGGCACAAAAAATGGTCGGTAAGGCCGTGGGCAAGGCAGGCGTCCGTCCAGGCGAATATTGCGAACCCACCATGACCACCGTCGGCTCTCAAGACACCACCGGTCCCATGACCCGCGACGAAATCAAGGAGCTGGCTTGTCTCGGTTTCTCCGCTGACTTTGTGATTCAGTCGTTCTGTCATACAGCAGCCTATCCCAAACCCGTGGATGTCAAGACCCACAAGACCTTGCCCGGCTTCTTTGAAGAACGGGGCGGCGTGGCTTTGAGACCCGGCGATGGCATCATTCACTCTTGGCTCAATCGTATGTGTCTGCCCGATACGGTCGGAACGGGTGGTGACTCCCACACCCGTTTCCCCATCGGCATCTCCTTCCCAGCGGGATCTGGACTAGTGGCCTTTGCCGCTGCCACAGGGGCCATGCCTCTGGTCATGCCGGAATCGGTTTTGGTACGGTTTACCGGCGAGATGCAACCCGGCGTCACCTTGCGGGATCTGGTCAACGCCATCCCCTATGTGGCCATTCAAAAGGGTCTGCTGACTGTTGAAAAGGCTGGCAAGAAGAACATCTTCTCTGGTCGTCTGCTGGAAATTGAAGGTTTGCCCGACCTTAAAGTGGAACAAGCCTTTGAGTTGAGTGATGCCTCTGCTGAGCGTTCTGCCGCAGCCTGCACGGTGCTGTTGAACAAAGAACCCGTCATTGAGTATCTTCGTTCCAACGTCACGCTGTTGAAAAGCATGCTCAATCAGGGATATAAAGCCGCTCCAGCCATCCAGAAGCGTATTGCCGCCATGGAAGCTTGGCTGGCCAATCCAACCTTGTTGCAGCCTGACGCCGATGCAGAATATGCAGCGGTTCTCGAAATTGATCTCAACACGATCAAGGAACCCGTCTTGGCCTGCCCCAACGACCCAGATGACGTCAAGCTGCTGTCGGAAGTGGCGGGGACCAAGGTGGATGAGGTGTTCATTGGTTCATGCATGACCAACATTGGTCATTTCCGGGCAACGGCCAAAATCCTGGACAATCAACCCCAGGTTCCGGGTCGCCTTTGGATCACGCCTCCCACCCGCATGGACGAACGGCAACTCATTTCCGAAGGGATCTACAGCACCTTTGGTAAGTCGGGTGCCCGGACGGAAATCCCTGGCTGTTCTTTGTGCATGGGCAATCAGGCCCGTGTCCAGGACAACACCACAGTGGTTTCCACCTCCACTCGCAACTTCAACAACCGCATTGGTACGGGTTCCAAGGTCTTTCTCTCCTCAGCGGAAGTGGCAGCCTGCGCCTCTCAACTGGGTAGATTGCCAACTGTGGAAGAGTACTTGACCATCATGAGTGAACGGGTGACTCCGAAATCGGACACCGTTTACAAGTATCTGAATTTCCACGAAATACCGAACTACGAGCAAACCGGCGGCGCGTAACCGCTTCATGAGGCAGCGGGGTCATTCCCGTTGCCTCATCATCACCCTTCCTTTGGAACCACAAAAAAAACGTCCAAAGAATAATCCTGGACGTTTTACCAATCCCGTGTTAGCTCTGGTCCCATGGAACAATACCATAAACGGCATTGCTCCATGGAAAACCAATAACCGAAAACGATCTGTCGAATTTATTGTGGGGCACCCATATCCAACGGTCCAGCACCACCGGCTCCAACACCACTCTCAGAGGCTCCCTTCTTCTTTTTATGCTTCTTGCCATGCTTGGCTTTTTTCTTTTTCTTCTTGTCAATCGTGCGGCCTTCATCCACCGCTGAGGTCAAATCTTGATCTGCGGAAGCCATCATAAAGGTTCCTGACTTCAGAGGGGTTGCCAAGCCATCCACATCAGCGGCAACCGCCGAACCAGCTCCAGCCACCAAACCCAACATCAACGCAAAAGCCAACAAACTCTTTTTCATAAAACCCTCTCCTTGTTTACACACATCCGAATTGATAAGGTGAATCTCGCCAACCTAAGAATACCACGCCATGAAGCGTTTCAATAGCCATCTTGAATAATTTCTGATAAAATTCTATACAAATTACTTAAATTTAGATTCTATTTTTTTTAATAATCAAAAAAATTTTAAAATTTATTCTTCAGAGAGTAAACGCATCAGCTCTTCTGCGGAAATCGTCCCAGCTGTTTGACTGCCATCCAACAGCCCATCGGCCAAATCCCTTTTATGGCTATGCAAATCCACGATTTTCTCTTCAATGGAATCCCGAATCACCAAGCGATAGACAGTAACAGGGCGTTGTTGACCAAAACGATGGGCGCGGTCCGAGGCCTGATCCTCCACCGATGGATTCCACCACGGGTCCATGTGAATCACATAATCAGCCGCCGTAAGATTTAAACCCAAACCTCCAGCCTTGAGACTGATCAAAAACAAATCCCCTTTACCAGCCTGAAACGCATTCACCCCTTCACGACGAGCAGCCGGAGAAGTGGCCCCGTCGAGATATTGGTAGGAAATTTTCTCTTGATCTAACAAGGCACGAATAATGGCCAAATGAGTGGTAAACTGACTGAACACCAAGGCTTTGTGGCCATTGGCCAACAACTCCTCCACCACCTCCCAGAACACCCCCAACTTGGCCCCCTGCAACCCGCAATCAGGAGCCACTAAGGTCGGATGGCAACAGGCCCGCCGCAATTTCATAATCTCTGCCAATATCTGAAATCGCTTCTCCTCGTCCGAGACCTTGGTCTCGCTCAACCGTGAAACCGCATTCCGCCGCAAAGCCTCGTAAAAGGCTCGTTCTTCGGTATCCAGTTCCACCCGCAAGGTGATCTCTGTGCGGGGGGGTAACTCTTCTAGAACCTGACTCTTAAGACGCCGCAAGACAAATGGCCGAATCAGCGTTCTTAAACGCAAACGGGCCTCGTCATTTCCATCCCGTTCAATAGGTCCAGCAAACCGACGATTGAACCGCTCCAACGACCCCAACAGGCCTGGATTAATGAACTGGAATATGTTCCAAAGCTCCCCTAAGTGGTTCTCAATCGGAGTCCCGGTTGTAACCATTTTATAATCGGCCATCAAGTCCATCACCGCCTTGGAACGTTTCGTCATCCGGTTCTTGATTGCCTGAGCTTCATCCAATACCACGGTTCGCCAATGGACCTGTGCAAACCGCTCGGACTCGTTTTGCAACAGGCCATAGCTGCATAACATCACATCAAACGGTCCCAAGGTATCCAGTTGTTCTTGTCGCTCTGCGCCGCCAAACAGACGGACGTTCAAAGTCGGAGCCCATCGACGACTCTCATCCACCCAGTTCATGCATACCGATGTGGGGGCTACGACCAGAGCTGGACCATTCGGTGCTCGCATTACCAGCAGGGCTAAAGCCTGCAAGGTTTTGCCCAATCCCATATCATCCGCCAAACAGGCCCCGGCTCCCCATTCCGCCAATTGCGCCAACCAGCGTACCCCTTCTTTCTGATAGGTGCGCAAATCGGCGGTAAAGGTCGAAGGCCATTCCGGCACCCAATCCCGCATCGCTCGTAACCGTTCAAGCTGATCCCGCCATCCTTGATCCATATTGCATGAACCGGCTTCTTTTATTATCCCATCCAAAGCCCCAATCGCCAAAGGATGAACCTGTCGCTTGTTCCCGTGGGATTGTGAATAGGCCTCTAATTGCGCCAATCGTTTCCGAAACTCGTCGGTCAACGCCAGATAACGTCCCTCTCCCAGAGTGACAAAACGGCCTTCCGCGCCAGCCATCCGTTTCAGCACCTCCTGTAAACTCATCACCAGCGACTCATCCACCCGTACCTCACCATCCAGAGAGAACCAATCTCTCTCCTGCGCAAACCGCAAACTCATATCGCCAAACGTTATGGCACGAGTCACCTGCATCCGTTGCCCTTCAGGCCATTCCAACTCCAAGCCATCTTTCAAGGCATGCAATTCCAACAACAGATCCAGACAGCGATCCGGTTCTTCATAGGTCCATTCCCAATCCGGTCCCAACCCTTCGGCCAACATGGGGGAGGTCTGCAAAATCACCTCCGCCCGACTTCGTTCAGCCTTTAAGTCACGCACGGTCTGCACCCTCTGACCCGCCACGTCCGCAATCAACGTGGTCGCCCCCTGACCAGGCAGCATCCATGGCCCCTCATCCCCAAATGGACGAATCATGATCTTGATTTTTAATCCATAATTATAAGGGAAGACATGAATACGCGGTCGATCTGAGGCCGGGACTACCGGCAAATGTTCGCCCACCCCGCCGATTTCAGATTGCAACGTGGCCAAAGTAGACAAGCCAGGAAGAATTTTCAGAATTCGTTCCCGTTGTGCAAGTGGGATTTCCAAACCCTTGGCACCCAAAATGTCGGCAACTTCCTTGTGTCGTGGTAGAATCTCCACCACTCGACAGCGAGTCGGGGTCTCCCGAATGGCATAGGCACCAACACGGGAGGCATCCTGGGAGAAACTCATGGTAACCTTACCATTCTCCTCTTTGACGCTTAATTCCGGTTCACCGATGACCACTTCGACGTTGATGGTTGGCTCCTCTTCCCAAAATACCAAGGGGTGACCCACCAGCAACGGCAGTAACCGTTGCCCTTCCATTTTGCTATCACGAATTCCATACCGGCTGAAATCGACCTCCACTGCCGAACACAGCTTCATGTCTTGAGGAGAGAGTTTTCCAGAAGATAGAGTCAAACCGCGCAAAGTCCGTTGTGTCAACACCCGTCCTCTGGTCCACTCCCCCTTGGAGGTCCACTTCTGTTCCTTGGCATGGACCCAGCATTGTCCTCCCTTGGGAATGCTAATGAACCAGACCACTCGACTGGCATCCGGTTCCTTGGGAAGCTTGTTATCTTGTGTGACACTCAACTCCCCGGCCACATCTTCCAAGGCTTCCAATGCCCATTCCCACATCGCTTTGGGGCGCATGACCGTGACAATGCAGCCCTTCTCCAAACTGGCTTGCCCATCCAAAACGCCCAGCAGTGCCGCACTCTCCCTCGCCATCCAGACGTGACCATTCTCTTGGGCTAAAAGATGGAGTTCGCGCAATACCGGTATATGGTTGCGTGCCTTCTCCTGATCAACCCAATAATAAGCCAGTACATAGAAAAATTGAAAAAATGGCGACATCCCTTCCATGGTTGTCTTTCCGGTTCCAGCCACCAAACGACGGTGAATGGTTTCAAGATCCATCTCCCCTAAACCTATGGGGGTTTCATCCCGCTCCAGCCAACTTTGCGCGGCCCGCACTCGGTTATCCATAACCAGTGCCAGGGAAAATAGCCCCTCATAGGCATGGCGATACGGGTCGAACGGCGTGCGAAAGACCAGATCCAGATACTCCATGGCCATACGGCGATGCGTGCGACTGCCGTTTTTTAATAACGCCAGGATAAAGAACATCCCACTCGGATGGACAAGAAAGATTTTTTTGGTTTTGCCTTTATTTCCCTTGTCCAGCTTTTTCAGGCTCTCTTCAAACCCAAAAATCGCCCGATCATTCTCTCCTTGCAAATAGGCCAACCAAGCGCGCAAACACAACGGGGCCTCCACCGGCAATTCGCCAGTCAATATCTCCTTGGCCTCATCGAGACGATGGGCAATCAGAAGAAATACAACCAAGATATGCCGGAAATGAGGACCGTGATGCTCCGTGGAGAACAACCGATACTCCTGCAACAAGATCAACAGCTCTTCAAACGGAATACAGGATTTAATCACCTCCTCCATGAACTCTTTCATGCCTACAGCCTGCAGCTCCAAGGAGCGACTGCGAAACCACTCCAATCGAAACGGTTGCAGACACAAGCGAACAAATGGAGGGTTTCGGAGTGCTTCTGGGAATCCCCGTTTGGCTAACTCAACAAAATATTTCACTCGTTCAAGGTCGTTGATAAACAGGCCAGTACGGATCTCTCGCAGACAAAGATCATAGGAAACCGCGCGCGCCGATCCCCAACTGTATTGAATAATTGCCGGGGCTGTCTCGCCAACCGCTTGGATCAATGCGGGAAACGACTCCTCTTCGGCTATTGCTTGCATGGCTTCCCAGGAAAGATTAGGTGGCATCCGAACACCACTCACCCCCCTAGACACCTTCTCCTCAACTATCAGACCGGCTTTGAGCAGTCGAATCAAGCTCATATCTAAGGCACGATTCAGGGCGATCCCTTTGGGCAACACCTGTGGCTGTTCGCTCTTTTGCAAAGCCTTAAGCAACTCCACCCGACTGACGGTTAGATAGAAAATCGCAATCAATTGCGCTACGACCTTGTCCAACGCCGTCAGTTTGTCAATTCGTCGCCAAACTTCCAAGGAACCCATGAATCACTTATCCTTAAATTGATTCCCGCCCATGAGGCACCACGTCCTGATACAACAGTTTTCACAATTCGGTTTTCTGGCCATGCAGACATGCCGACCGTGCAAAATCAACCAATGGTGGGCATGAAGCAAAAACTCCTCTGGCACGCACTGCAACAGTTTTTTTTCAACAGCCTCAGGTGTTTTGCCCGGTGCCAATCCAGTACGATTGGCCACCCGGAAAACATGGGTGTCCACAGCCACAGTGGGATGGCCAAACGCAACATTCAACACCACATTGGCACTTTTGCGTCCCACTCCAGGCAAAGACTCCAACGCCTCTCTGGTATCTGGAACCTGACCATGGTACTCTTCTAACAGGATTCGGCTCAATGCCAGAATATTTTTCGCTTTGTTATTATACAGCCCAAGGGAGCGGATCTGTTCACGCAAGCCATCCTCCCCCAACCGAACCATGGAGGCTGGATCGCTGGCAAGCGCGAACAAGCCAGGCGTCACCCGGTTCACCCCGACATCGGTTGATTGGGCCGAAAGAACCACAGCAACCAGAAGTTCATAGGGCGAATGAAAAAAAAGCGCGCTCTTGGGTTGCGGATTGGCTTCCCTGAGGGCACTAAATAATGCGATAATCCAATAATTTTCCATAACCCTCTAATTATCCATGAATCGCACTTGCTTGGCAAAGGAATTCCATGGTTGAAATTTATGATAGCGTCTGTCCTTTGGACTGTCCCGGTGCCTGTGCCTTAAAGGTCACCCTCAATAATGGCCGTCTGCAATCCATTCATGGCCATCCTGATCATCCCTGCACTCAAGGGATTATTTGCGGCAAGGTCTCCCGCTATCAGGCCATTCAGCACGGTCCACGCATCACTGAACCGATGATCCGCACCGGTCCGAAGGGAACCGGCACCTTTGAGGCGGTCTCATGGGATGTTGCCTTAGATCAAATCGCCTCAAAGCTCAAAGAGATCATGAGCGGTCTTGGGCCTGAAGCCATTCTGCCTTTTACCTATGGTGGGACCATGGGGGTGTTGCAACGACGCGCCTATGCCCGCCTTGCCGCTCGTGCTGGATTCTCTGGATTGGATGGCAATATCTGTTTTTCTATTGCATCGGCTGGCTGGAATGCGGGTGTTGGTAAGGCCATAGGACCGGATCCGTCTGAATTGGCGGAGAGTGATCTGCCAATCTTGTGGGGAATCAATGCGGCGGCCACTCACATCTCGCTGATGGGTTTTGTTAAGCAGGCCCGCCACAAAGGTGGACAATTGGTGGTGGTAGACCCTTATCGCAACCATACCGCCCGACTGGCGGATCTCCACATCGCCCCTCGTCCTGGCACAGATGGTGCCTTGGCTTGTGCCATCATGCATGTCTTGTTGGATGAAGGGTTGAGCGACCCGACTTATCTCTCTCGATACACCGACTTTGACAGTGAAGTTCAACGCCACCTAGAATCTCGCACGCCAGCTTGGGCCGCTGCCATCACGGGCGTGGATAGCAGTCAGATTGTGGAGTTCGCTCGTCTTTATGGCCATGCCAAGGCACCATTCATTCGCATTGGACTGGGGATGAGCCGTCAGAACAACGGGGCCGTTAATCTTCATGCCGTCTCTTGTCTGCCTGCCATGACCGGTGCGTGGAGTAGGCTAGGGGGGGGAGCCCTGTTTGCCACGGGTGGGGCCTTTAATCTGACAAACCAACCCCTTCCTGTTGCTCCAGTTGGAACGCATACGCCACGCACCCTGGATATGAGTCGCCTTGGAGAGATTCTTCTCGATCCTCATCTCGCACCACCAGTGGCTGGACTGCTGGTCTCTCATGCCAATCCGGCTGGCAGTTGTCCCAATCTGCAACAGGTTTATGCAGGATTGTCCCGTCAGGATCTTTTCACCGTGGTTCATGAGCAAGTCATGACCGAAACAGCCCGTTTTGCCGATGTGTTGCTACCGGCTACCACTTTTTTGGAACACGAAGATCTTTATAAGTCCTATGGACAGTATACCCTGCAACATGCGCGACCTCTGCTTGCCCCGCTTGGGCAGGCCAAAAGCAACCATGATCTGGTCAACGCATTGGCGCAACGACTCGGATTTGAGGAGGAGCCTTTTCAACTGGATCTCTCGGCTACGCTGCAACGGGTATTGACAGAATCTGGTTTGCCCCTTCCTGAAACATGGCCTCAACCTTGGCTGGACTGTTCCCCATCTTGGAGAGATCGTCACTTTCTGGATGGTTTTCCCCAACCAGATGGACGCTTTCGATTTCGTCCCAACTGGTCACAACCACAGATGCCCCGATTGCCTGACCACTGGCCTGTCAACCATCGAGACATCTCTAAAGAGGCTGCGGCCTATCCGTTGGACTTTATGACACCGCCAGCATTGGAGGTACTCAACACCACCTTTACTTGCTCTCCAGAGGTCTTAAAACGGCTGGGGCCACCGCGTGTGTGGATTCATCCTGTGGACGCCGATAATCGAGGAATAGCGAATGGGGATCGTGTGGTGGTATTTAATGGCGTGGGCAAGTTGACCATGACCGCCTATGTAACCGATGCGGTACGGCCTGGATTGACGTTGTGTGAAGCGAACCAGCCAGCGTCCGCATTTCCTGAAGGCATTGGATTGAATGCATTATCCCATGCACAGCCAACCGCTCCCGATGGCGGTCCAGCCTTTCATGACAATCGGGTGGAGGTTGTCCGCCTCCCGTAGAAAATATCGGTCAATGCGCAGAGAGGAGCTGATTATTTAACACTCCAGTACCCTCATTGCGACGGATCGTATGTCTGGCACGCAGGATTTCCAAAAGACAAATGGCCAAAGCTGCGCCTATGGCATCGGCCAGCAAATCCGCCACATCTGCGTAACGACCCGGAACGAATAACTGATGCCATTCATCACAAAGGCCATAGATCACCGTATAAATCCAGGCCCATAACCAGACATAACGCACCTGGGACCATTGACGCAACAAGGTCCAGGCAACGAACGCCATGAAACCAAACGCGAGGATATGTTCAAGCTTGTCCTGATTATCAAACACTGGTTGAAAACCCTGCCACACTTGAGAGGAGAGATAATAAATCAAGCCTGAATACCCCAGCAGCATCAAAGCAAGCCCCCCCTTTTTTTTACAATCGACCTGATTCACGAATTTACCGATCACTTCGAGTTGCATTTTTGCCGACCATATCCTAGTGTTAATGGAGTGAGACCACCCAAAACCTCTACCGACGATGTGACGTGACAGGATGATAGCATAATGAAACCACAAATCCATCTAATTATCGCACTTCAAGCCCCAGAATTGACAGCGGAAGAGATCGATTTTTTAAATCGTGCCCGCCCGACTGGAGTCATCCTGTTTGG
Source organism: Magnetococcales bacterium (assembly GCA_015232825.1). Lineage (GTDB taxonomy): Bacteria > Pseudomonadota > Magnetococcia > Magnetococcales > Magnetaquicoccaceae > Magnetaquiglobus. The sequence goes on along the minus strand of JADFYY010000006.1, from coordinate 27,603 downwards.
CCGCAACTTAACCAGTCTCAAACAGACCGTGGCTCTGATCAAGGCCATTGGCAAGACAGCCGGTGCGCCAACGATCTGGATTGATCAGGAAGGGGGGCGGGTGCAGAGAATCCGTACCTCACTAACGCGCTATCCCAGTCCGTTTCAATTCGCGCTCCTGGCCCGCGAAGATCCCATTCGCGCCGAACGCCTTCTGTATACGGCGGGAAGGCTATGCGGCGAAGAACTACGTGCTTTGGGAATTGGCGTCAATTGCGCACCAGTTCTTGACATACGCGAGGACGGAGCAGATCCGGTCATTGGCGAAAGAGCCTTTGGCTCTCATTTTACCGAAGTTATTTTGAATGCCACTTCCTGGCTTTACGGATTCCGAGAAACGGGCGTCATGGCGATTGGTAAGCATTTTCCGGGCCATGGTGCGGCACGAGCGGATTCCCATCTTACTTTGCCTGTATTGGATAAGAGTCTCAAGGAGATGAAGAGGTGGGAAATGAACCCATTTCTCGCCCTTGCGACTCATTTACCCGGCATCATGACCGCGCATTTGGCACTTTCGCAAGTGGATGACGGTCTGCCAGCCACTTGGTCGCGCACATTGTTGTACAAGACCTTACGACAGAAATGGAAATACTCTGGGGTCATTGTTTCCGACGCCTTGGAGATGGGCGCGCTCAAGGGTTCCATGGAGGAGCGGGCCCGTCTTTCCATTTCGGCGGGATGTGATCTGGTGTTGTGTTGTACGGGTCGCATGGAGGACAACGAAGCGGTTATAATGGGAATTTCGCAGGCATTGAAATCCATGAAACAAAGGGAAGTCGAAGCATCGTCTCAGCGAATTCAACGCATACTCGCGCCCTTTCGGGTAACGCCAGGATCGATCAATTCGTTATTGAAAGATTCTAAATATCAAAAAAAACGTCAGCAAGTAGAGGCGATGGCGGAAGAACTCTTCGCCGTCGATCCTACGGGCAATCAGGCCTAAACAGTCAGGAGTGAATCCATCATGTCTTACGGCAGTCAGCACATCCCCACTGAAATTCGTCAAAAAACTGCGGATCGTTGCATCGAGATCACCTGGGATACCGGTGAGAAGTGTCAATATTCCATGGAATACCTGCGTGTCAACTGTCCCTGCGCCAAGTGTGCGGGCCATACTCCCGAAGAGGCGCAACTGGTCGATGGCAAACAAGATGTCACCATCACGGCCATTAACCCTGTTGGCCATTATGCGATCAAGTTTGTTTTTAATGATGGACATGACAGTGGGCTTTATTCCTGGGAAACCCTGTTCGAGTTGGGTCTCAATCAAGAAGCCATCTGGAACGCCTATCTGGAAGCTTTGCGAGTCGCTGGCAAACGGCGCAAGTCCAGCGTGATTCCCATTCAGCTTGTCTCTTAAATCCATGACAAAAAAATGATCTCACTTTGTGTTTAAAAAGGCTTGCTCCACAGGCCAAGAAAGGGTACAAGAGTGGATGTAGCAAGTCCCCATCGTCTAGTGGCCTAGGACGCTGGCCTCTCACGCCGGTAACACGGGTTCGACTCCCGTTGGGGACGCCATTCAAATTCTGCAAGGTTTTCTTCGATTTCAGACCGTCCTCCTAGGCGGTTTTTTTTGTGTCAGAAAATCCCAATATTTTCAATAGTTGGCCGATATTGTTTCGATTTCGACTTGGTAGCCTCTGGACCAGAAGGAGTCGGAAACACCCTCTTTTTTCTCCCCTCTCCCGGAATTCTCCAAAACCTGTGGACCAGACTTTTTATGCACAATTTCAATGTTTAATATCAGTTTCTAATTTTTTTTTGTAGATGGCAAATTTCAGCGCATCTCAAGCAATGGCTGGAATCCCCTTCTTTGCGACAGGTAGAGAGCCGCTTTATAGCTGGACCAGCGGACTTCGATCTCAATTGCCCCGCACTTGTTGAACTTGGTATCGCTTTATGGTGATTTCTGGTTATACTTGGAAGAGTTTTTTCCATAAACCATCCATTCTGGGTAAGCTCATGCCTTTTTCAACACCCGGTGCCAGTATTCGTGATCTTCTCGTCGCAGGAGGGAGGTTGAATTATCGTGCTCTTCTCCAACTGGCCAACGAGAGTTCGGAACAAAGTTTTGTTCGTAAGCTTGGTCATTGGGTGTTGGCTGGAGACCGGGTTATGCAAGGGTTGATCACTCCCGCTAATAGCCCTCGCATCGAAACCGTGCTTTTTGATCCAGATTCAATGGATATGCAGGCTAAAGACGCGCCACAGAGCCTGACTGAACTGGTTTATGTGTTTTACAAGTCCCCCCCTTCGTCCGAAGAGGTCTGCTCTTTTACGTTGGGCCGTATTTATGACAATGATTTTGTGATGCCTGATTATGCGGTTTCCAGAACGCAGGCTGTGATCCATGTGTTGCGTGGCACTCGATTTCGCATTCGTTCTTTGGGAGGATCCAATCCGGTCCGGGTTAACAACGCTCCAATTGAACAGGAAGTGCCTTTGCGCGAAGGGGATGTGGTTGCCTTCGGACGTTTGAGCTTTACGTTGCTGGCCCCTAGTGGCTTGTATTTACATCTGAAGGGAATTCAACCGCAACTGCGGTTGCGCCAACTGGTTAATTCACTGGGTCAAGCTAACTTTAAACAGTTAAAAGAGTATTCTGTTAAATTTAACGAAAATATATTTACGCAAATTATGCATCGTCCGAGCCTCGTTGGTTCCGGGGTTTTTCGTGGTTATGCCAGTCGGGTCTCTGATCTGGATCCTGAAATTACTATGGGGTTTTTAGCTGATATTACTAACGGTATCGACGTGGTTCCGTTCAAGGTATTGGGGCGTTCCATTTATCCTTTGATCCATCCAGAACGGTTTGAGGAGAATGGCGAGGAGATTTTGACTATTGGTAGGGGCCTGGATAACGATATCTCAATGGCAGATGCGGCGATCTCTATGCATCATGCCCAAATACGTTTTGGTTCTGAGGGGCAGTATTTTATTCGGGATACGAATTCTACTAATGGAATTTTAGTTAATAATCAAGTATTTAAAGGTAATGAAAAAGAGTTGTTTGATGGCGATAAAATCAAGATTGGCAGACATGAATTCACTTTCATGTTTCCGAGTACTTTATATCATCATTTGGTGGAAAGAAACCGTCAGAATTAAATTTCTCTTTGTTTTTTGATCCACTTTTGGACTTGATTCTGCAATTCCGCCTTGTTGTTGCGGCTTGGATCTTGGCTGACCAGATCCACAAGGGAGGCTTGCAGGTCTCTAAGCCAGGGGCCGGGCTTTTTGCGGATGATGTCTAAAATTTCTCCGCCAGAGAGAACCAAGTCGATGGGCCGGAGACGTTTTTCGACTTGGCGCAAGGCCCGGCAACGGTTGCGGATCTCCTGAAACTTCAGTTCCTCGTTGATCCGGTCTGCTTCGGTAATATTGGGATTGGCGGCCGTGACGGCCTGCAACAGGCGAAACACCCCTTCTAGGGGGATGTGATCTTGCAAGTACCGTTTTAATTGACGGTCGGTTGGGGTAGTCGTACTGCTCAGATTGCGCAACAGAGCAAGAATTCGTCGCGAACGCCGTCTGGAAAACTGGTAGTATTCCAGACGTTTGTTGATTTGGGCCAGATTGGATTCCATGTGGTCAATGGAACAATTTTTCAAAAGACCGATTCCGCCTAGCAAGGTGACCCAACGCAGATCGAGCAGGGAGATCTCTTCTCCATCCGAGGGAGCGGTGATGGCGAGTGTGGTATCGAGCATCTGTTTCCAGGGATCTTCACTCCCTGGTTGCAACTCCATGCTATGCAGGGATGAAAGATGAGGGAGAATTTGATTGCCAAGAGGAGAGGCGAACAGTTCTCGTAATTGGTTTTGGGACTCTTCGTTGGCCAGAGGCAGAGAGAGGATCCGATCCATTTCTATCCGAATTTGTTCGGGTAGAGTCGAGGCCAGGGAGGTTTGTTCTACTAGATGCAGATCATCCGGGTTGGGAGGTCGGTTCAATTGCATGGCAAAGCGAAAGAAAACCAATGCCCGTAGGGGATTTTGTTGCAGGGTTTCTATCCCGTTGACCAGACGGATCTCGCCAGTAAGCAGATCCTGACGGCCTCCAAATGGATCGATCAAAGGGCCGTTTGGCCAAGTATAGGCCATGGCATTGATGGTGATATCCCGATGCAGCAGATCTTCTTCCACGGTGGCTGGATGATTGGGACGACTTTTAAAAGAGGCGATATCGAGTACCTTGGGATGCATCCACTCTTTGATGGGCAGCAAGAGACTGTTATGCTTCTGTCCCATGATGGCTTCGGGGTGATCTCCCCGATGCAGTCGTTTGCGACATTCGGCCAGGGGATGAGCCACTAGGATGTCAAGGGTATTAGGCAGGGGTCTGCCCTGAATGCCGCACAAGGGAGCTTCTCCGACAAGATAGATCGGCCCGATCAGCCGATTGATATCGTCCAGGAGATTTCTAATGAACGGCGCGAATGCGTTTGGAAAGGATGGGATCATGGTGTCCTTATCAAGATTATGCTAGAGAATACTTTAAATCGGTTGGATCCTGACGTCAATGGTCCAGAAGAGCCTCCCAGACTTATGACCGTATTGACCATGGGATGTCGCGTCAATCAATTCGAAAGTGCTGCCATGGGGCAGGGGGGCGTGGGACGGGGCTATCGTCTGGTGGAGGCGGGTGAAGTGGCGGATCTGGTGGTTATCAACACCTGCTCGGTCACGGGCGAGAGTGACCGCCAGGCACGCCAATTGATCCGGCGTGCGGTGCGGGAGTATCCCGATGCCCGGATTGTTGTCACTGGGTGTTATGCCCAGAGGGCACCAGAAAACGTGGCGGCCTTGCCAGGGGTGGACTTGGTGCTTGGCAATGGTGAAAAGGGTCGTTTGTGGGAGGTGATGGAGGAGATGGCCCTCCAGGATAGTCATGAACGGATTCGGGTGGGAGATGTCTCTCGTTTGACAGAGGTTCCTTTGTCTGACCCTGTGGACCATTTCGGGGATCGCTCTCGTGCCTTTCTTCATGCCCAGGATGGTTGTGATCGGGCCTGCGCCTATTGTCTGATTCCCAGTGTGCGGGGTCCAAGCCGTTCGGTTCCGCTGCAACGGGTCGTGGAGCAGGCGCAACACTTTTTGGAGGCTGGCTATGAAGAGTTGGTGCTGACTGGGGTGAATATCGGGGCCTATGGTCGTGATTTTCAGGTTCCCTCTTCGCTGGCCGGGTTGGTTCAAGCCCTGCTGGATTTGCCTGGGTTGGGACGTCTGCGGTTATCCTCTTTGGATCCATTAGACATCGATCAGGAGTTGGTTACCCTGTTTGCCACAAGGGAGCGACTTTGTGGTTATTTGCATCTTTCGATTCAGTCTGGGGATGATGGGGTGCGCAAGCGTATGGGGCGGGGGCGGGGGCGTCGTGAAGTGCTGGAGCGGATCGCATGGGTCCGCAAGGCACGACCAGAGGTGGTCTTTGGTGCAGATTTTATCGCCGGGTTTCCCTCAGAAACCGAAGAGGCCTTTGCTCAAACCGTGGCGTTGACCTCTGAGGCCGAGTTGTCGTTGCTGCATGTCTTCCCTTATTCCGTGCGTCCTGACACGCTAGCCGCCGCGATGCCGTCCTCTCTTTGGGTTTCTGGTGAGCAGATTCGGGAACGCGCCCTTCGTTTGCGTCAGGCTGGAGAGGCGCAATTGGCTAGGGTTTTGGTTAAACGATTGGGATGCACAGAAACGGTGCTGGTGGAAACGGTGGAAGAGGGATGGGGGAGTGGTAAGACCGATGGTTTCTTGCCGATGCGTTTTCCAGAGGCTCGCGCCGAATGGCGAGGAGGTTTATTGTCGGTGAGGGTCGTTGGAATCGATGAGAAGTCCAACAGCCTGCTTGGACGGGTTGTTGAGGCGGTTTCGCATGAGGAATGAAAGTTATCCACAGCTTTTGTGGATAAGCTGTGGATGAATTTTTGAAAAAAGGGGATTAAAGATACTCTTCTAGACCCTCCCGCAAGGTGCGGGGGGAGCGTCCGAAACGTTCCCAAGGAAAAGGATGCAAGAGGATGTTATCTTCTTGCGCCATGATCATTTGATCCACAGTCAGAGGAGGACGGGCCATGATCCGTTCTAGTATCCAAGCCTGCGGGGTGAGCATGCTAAAGGGAATGGGGAGCTTGAGACGACGTTTGCCCAGAATATCGAGGATGGTCTCCATGATCTGTCGGAACGTCAGTTGTTCAGGTCCGCCTATTTCCAGGGTTTCGCCATGGGTGGATGGGTCTTTCAATGCCTGGATCAGGCAGTGGACCACATCTTCTACCCAGACGGGTTGCATGCGGGTCATCCCTTTGCCTAAAAGGGGAACCACAGGGGAAAATCGGGCCATGGTGGCGAAGGCGTTGGTGAACCCATCCAGAGGGCCGAAAATGACCGAAGGCCGGAAGATGGTAAAGTTCAGGTCGCTGTGACGGATGAGTTTTTCGGCTTGCCATTTGGTTTGGTGATAGGTACTCCGGGCCATGGGGCGCGTACCCAATGCGCTTACCGCAATGAACCGGTTTACCCCCGCATTTTTGGCGGCCTGAACGAGATGACGTGTCCCTTCGACATGAATGCGTTGGAAGGTTTGCAAGCCCGTTTCTACCAGAATGCCTACGAGGTGGATGACCTGTGTGACTCCTTCCATGGCGGCGGGGAGGGCTTGGGGGTCGGCGATGTCGCCACGGAATAATTCAACCTCTCTGGGAAAGGCTGGATCTTTGGTTTGTCCGGGGTGACGGACCATTCCACGGATTTCATCTGCTTTTATGCCATTGCGCAGAAGTTGGCGTATCAGAGAGGAACCGACCTGTCCAGTGCATCCAGTGACCAGAATCATCTTTTTTCTCCTTGTCACATTGCCGATTTTTCGTTCAAATGGATTATGGCAAGGCTAACGGATTCACGGGGTGGAGGCAAGAAAAATCGGTTTATGCGTTTGGCAAGGTATCGAACAGCCGGAAGCGATTGTTTAAGAACCACTCTGTCGCTTCCTCGGCTTGGGCCGCGAATTGGGTGCGAATGGCGTCCACTGTTTTTTGGCGTCGCTCAAGCTCTTCGGCTGGAATACGACCTGCGGCCCATTCGGTCTGGTCGGTTGCGCGTATGGAGTTCAGGCGGGAGAAGACCGCGCCATTGGGTTTGGGCATTGCCCATACCTCTTGCAGGGCGTCGAAGATGGTTAAATAGGCCTCTTTTGGAATCTCCGCTTGAGCGGGTGGGGGCTTGAGACGACTAATAAAGGATTCGTTGGTTGGTATGTGGAATTTTCTGATGTCATGAAGGGTATAATCCTCAAGAGAAACCCAGGTTTCCGGCAAAGGGGCTGGTGTTTTCCCGAAGTGATAAACTGGACGGGATTGCGGCTTGCGCACCCCATGATGGACGTAGTCCGCCATGGGAATCCAGCCTTCTTTGTTTGGGATTTTTTTCATGATGTGTCCTTTTTGGGCTTATGGCAAGTTGATCCTTAGAGACACTTTTCGTCCGTAAACCGAGAGTGGATGAGGGGTTTTGTGGGTTGAGTTTCCCATTGGATTGGCAACGGAGAGGATTCGATCATGCTGTCGAACTTAACAATATATCAAATTGTTGATTTTTTAAGTAATGTTGAAGGGTTTTGCGAATTAAACCAGAATGATTTAGTCACGTTGGTTGCTCCTTTGGTTGGTATCGAAAGCTTTGAGCGTGACCAGTTGTTAATTCAATATGGTTCAATAGGGACGATGATGTTTGTGGTCTATGAGGGACAAGCCAGGGTGGATGTGCCGGATGAAGAAGGTGCCATTCTCAGCTTTCCCTGTGCGGTCGGTTCTTTGTGTGGTGAAATGTCTTTGGTGTCCAATAAGCCAAGGATGGCAAACGTTGTGGCGGAAACTCGTGTCGTTGCGCTTACCTTAGATATCGAATCGTTTCGGATGCTCATGACCGTTGATTGGAAGATTACGCGGGCATTTGCTGGCTTGATTGGTCGTCGTCTCTCTAGAGTGGCAGACAAGACTAAAGGCTTTGTTGGTCGAAGCGTTTTGCGGGTGAAGTGTTCAAATTAAGCAGCAAATAAATCTTTAGTTTTTTTGCTTATCTGTTGAATGCTGTCCAATAATTGCTGTCTTCTGATCGGTTTGGTCAAATGAAAATCGCAACCCGCATTCTTGCTTTGTTGAATATCTTCTTCCAGGGCATGAGCGGTCAAAGCCACGATGGTCAAAGGTTTCAACCCTGTCTCCTGCTCCCACTGTCGAATGAATCGGGTGGCGGTATAACCATCCATTACCGGCATTTGTAAATCCATGAGTACCAAATCAAAGGAGGAATCTCCTTGTGTTATGAGGCTTACAGCATCCGCACCATTGGAGGCCATTGTTAGAACATGCGGTGAATTCATCAGAAAGGTGCGAATCAGGAGTTGGTTAAATTCGATGTCTTCCACCAATAAAATACGCATGGGGGTTGCGATTGAAACATTTTCCAAGGTCATGGGTTGGTTGGAGTGATCCATTGGAGCCTTTGCAACCCTTAGTGGTAGAATGATATGAAAGGTGCTGCCAACACCGATTTGGCTTTCCACCCATACATCCCCCCCCATCTTTTCCACTAACTGATAGGCAATTGAAAGTCCTAAACCGGTTCCCCCGTATCGGCGTGTAATGCTGGTGTCGGATTGGATAAAGGCGTCAAAAATACACTCATGATAGGCCGCCTCAATCCCTACACCGGTATCCTTGATCTCCAAATGCAGATAGTCGGAAGTTTTTTCATCCAATCCCACTTGCAGCGTCACCATTCCATGTTCGGTGAATTTGATTGCATTGCCCACAATATTCAATAGAACTTGTCTCAGTCTGGTCCCATCCAAAAGCAGCCACTCTGGAACATTTTCTGTTATTAGGCATTCTGTTTTTAATCCTTTGCTTTCAGCTAAGACCTGGAGCAAATCGATTGTTTCATGCAACAAATCGCGTATTTGAATCGGTTCCACTGTGATTTGCAAATGGCCAGCTTCAATCTTGGAGAGATCTAGAATGTGATTGATCAGGTTTAATAAATTGTTGCCTGCTATTTGCAGTTTATCCACAAACCCTTGCTGTTCTTTGGTCAATAAGGATGCCGTTAGCATATCTCCCATACCAATTATAATATTCATTGGTGTGCGAATTTCATGGCTCATATTGGCTAAGAATGTACTTTTGGCTTGATTGGCTTGATCCGCTTTTTCTTTGGCACGGATCAAGGCTCGTTCCGCTAGTTTTTGTTCGGTGATATCATGAAGAAAGGCCGTATAATATTTTTTTCCATCATGATGAAATGAATTTAAGCTTGCTTCTAGTTCAATGATTTTACCGTCTGCGCGTAATCCATTAAAATTTATTTTTCTTTTTAAACTGTAAGGATCTCCAATGGCGTGACGCTGTAAGGAGTGTGTGTGAGCCTGACGAAATTCAGGAGGTATGATGATTTCTGCAATGTTTTTTCCAACTATCTCATGCTTATAATAACCAAACATGCTTTCTGCTGCCGGATTGATATCATTCAGAAGGCCATGAGAGTCAATGGTGATAATGCCATCGATGGCACTTTCCAAAATGAGTCGAAAGTGAGTTTCACGATCACGCAATTGGATGCTGACTGCTTCAAGCTCTTTACGCGCTAAATCGATGGTGGTAATGTCTTGGTAGGATTTTAATGAGGATCGAACGGTTGTGTACAGTTTTTGGATAGAGAGTTCACTTTTCTCTTTGTAGTCATCGATGTCAAAATTATCAATCACATATCGTTCTAGCGCAATCCCTGGTTGACCTGTGCGTATTACAAGACGGATCTGTTGGTCGCCCAACTCTTCACGAATATATTGCACCAGTTTTAGTCCCGCATCATCCGTTTCCATAATAACATCAATTATACATAATGCAATGTCTTTGGTTTTGGAAAGAATTTGGCGTGCTTCACGTCCTGATGAGGCCTCGATGATTTGCAGTGGGCGTCCACTAAAAGAAAAATTGCGTAGATTGAGTCGGGTAATGGTAATAACGTCTGGTTCATCATCCACCACCAAAACCAACCAGGGTGGCAAATGGGTGGGTGTGTCTCGATTCAAATCCATCGATTTTGTTTTGAGTTGTAGAATTCTTTTTTCTTGAGGAATCATACGACATCCTTTTTATATGTTTTTGTTGGATCGGCCATTCCTGGGGAGGCGGTGAACCGCCTCCCCAGACCCCTCCACCCTTTTTTTTTAATAATTATTAGGGGTCCAGGGGTAACGCCCCTAGTTTGGCCGAAACGATGATCAACTCCCAATTGGCCAGCGACATTCAAAGCGTACCCCATCCCCTGGTGTGCTAGACAATAAAATTTTTCCCCCCAAAGAGTTTACAATCAGATTGTAGCATATATAAAGTCCCAACCCACTCCCACCAGCTTCTCTGTTGGTGGTAAAAAAAGGTTCAAAGGCCTTCTTTATCGTATCTTCTGACATGCCAACACCAGAATCGGAATAGATAAAATTTAAGATGTGTCCATCTGTGGAAAATTGCATCTTGATCCGTCCAGAGAGCCTGCCACCGGCAAAGCCATGGGTCAGACTGTTCATCAATAAATTGGTTAGTATCTGATGCAAATATCCTGGAATACCCGTTACTTCCAGATCATCTGGGCATGCGATATCCATATTGATCGAGGTTTTTTTGAAATGATTGTGCAAACTCATGAGTACATCGTGTACCACATCCCCCACACGATAGATGCGTTTGACTTCGGAGGATTGATCGATGGAGATCCGTTTGAAACTCTGAATCAATTCAAAGGCGCGACGCAGGTTACGCACCACTAGGGCCGCGACAGAATCCACGATGCCGATGGAAGTGATTAACGCATCCACATCCACGGCCTCTTGCTGCAACATCGTCACAATGCTTTTGCTTTCTTCTTGTAGTTGCGTGGAGGCCGAATAGGCCACACCAATCGGGGTGTTTACTTCATGGGCGATCCCCGCGACCAGTCGCCCAATAGAGGCCAATTTTTCACTTTCTATCAACACATGGCGCGTTGTTTCTAGTTCATGAATTTTTTGCCGCAACTCATTTTCTAATTTTTTTTCTTCACTGACATCTCTCAGTAACGCAGCATTGCCTATCAGGATGCCTTCATTGTTTAAGATGCTTGTGGCATAAACATCCAGTACCATGCTGTTGTAATAAACAATGTTGGGCGCATGGGTGTTTCGATTATTTATTATGTTTTCAAGATAATTTGAGTCGTCTAGTATGTGAAAAAAACCTTGCTGGATAATTTGTTCTCTGGTTTTGTTGAGTATGGACTCCATGGCTGGATTGATCAGGACGACATTCCCCAGATTATCGGTAATGACGATTCCTTCCCGTACACTTAAAATAACGGTTGCAAGTTTATTGCGTTCCTGCTGAATCCCATTGTATGCGAGCAATACTTGCTCAGCCATGTTATTAAAAGTTGTTGCTATATTAGCAAATTCATCGATTCCTGAAACCTCAGCTTTGCTATTTAACTCTCCTTGTGCAATTCGGTTCATGGCCCCATCCATTTGCTGAATGGGACGCAATATCATTATGCGAATAATCCAATACAGCAAAAACAACAGAATGATCATAAAAATGGTCAAATAAACCATTGAACGCCAGATAGCCTCTTGAATGGCCACCTCTGTTGCGGCCAAAGATGTGGTCAACTTGACCACACCACGCACAGCTTCAGTGTTCCCGTGGCAAATATGGCACTCTCGATCATTACGGATGGCGATTAAAAAGGTCTCCAATGGTTCATTGTGCTTGCCCTTTTCTTGATAATAAAAAATCTCTTGCAAGGGCGTTTGTTTGAGAAACAACAGGCGATCTTCTGATAATATGCGATCAGCCTCCTCGTGATTCTTCAATTCAAACAACAAACGATTGCGCCGCCAGTTGATATCATCAATTGTTTTGTTATCCTTGAAGGCCTCTACCCCGTTGGTGCGCAAGATATGAAAGTCTACGAATCCAGGGGTTTGCTTCAACTGATCGGCGTAAGACATGGCCAGTTCGGCGTGACCTGCCAGCATGATCGCTCTCAACCCGTTGATGATTCCAAAAATTTGTTCCTGTCGTGCTTGGGCGTTTTGTTGCAGGATGATATTTCTTTCGTGCATGGCAAAAAAATGCTGCATGGCCAACATCGTCATCAGGATAATTAAACCTAATAGAAGCAATAATTTACGACCTAATTTGCGGCGAATAAAATTCATTACGCAATGCTCGACTTTCATGTTTGCAATAGACTGTCGAATAGTAATGGCGGTCTGTTCAGTTGACGATTAAGGTAAATTTCAAACGTATGAGTAAGAAATTTTCTTTCAATACGGTTGGTTAGGTGCCACAGATCTCTTGCTCGCATTTTTTCTATGTGAAATTGTTCTGTAGTGGCCGCAATCCATGTGCCGCCCATTTCTGTTCAAGCTAGGAACTGTTGACCTTGGTTCGGGCCTTTATCTCCTAGCGACTTGGCGACGACCGTTTGGCAATGATCTTTTGGCCCATACCATACTTGCCGCCTTCGGGCCTGATTTCACACACTCCCCCCAGGAGTTTTCCGAGAACCCTCACATCTGGACTACCCGCGCCACCTTCGCACAAAAGAACATTTACAGGCATAACCGTCCTCCCGGCAGGCGATAGGTTTCTTCAGGACTGACCAGGGAAGAGATGACTTGGGAATGGCTTGTAAACAAAAATTGACAGTTTGGGCCAATGGTCGGTAGCATTGCCAATATAAGATTTCAAGTGTCCCGAACCGCTTGAAATTAATTAATTTAACACGTGATATCTTCACAAGTTTTTGCCACCTACTGGTTTGGTTTCAATAAAAGTAATTAATTTTATTAATTTTCCGGCAACCTGCTCACGTAAGCCAGAATATCTACTTGCGTTGTAACAGGCAAAGCCGCCATTGTGATCATATCCTGGCCTGGTTGACCGTTGCGAATTTTGTGCAATACCTCAAAGGGATTTTTTCGAGCCAGAGTTCCTAAATATTCGGGTTCTTTACAGGTGCCGAAATTAATTTTTTTACCATCAATTCCATGGCATCGATAACAAATAGTTTGATAAAAATCTTTTCCTTTTTCAGGATTCCCCAGAATCTGTTCCCCTTGAACATATTTTTCCATTTCCATTTGACCCTGCGTTACAAAGAGCGCAATCGCCTGGATCTCTTGGTCAGAGAGCATCTCTTGGGTGTAAAGATGTTTCTCTCCCCGCAATAGAGTCACCACTGGGTCCGCATCTCTGCCGACCCAGTGCCGAATTCCAGTAATGCCGGTGTAATTAGGGGATGTTTTGTCTCCAAAAGCTCCATCCTTGCCCTGATAATCCCATCCATGACACTCATGGCAGAGCCAAGTGTCCATTCCTTTCTTTTTGCTTCCAGATGGATAAGAGGGGTGAGTCTCACTGGGTGGTTTTTTTTTCAACTCCCGTCCCCAGTCATCATATATTTTTCCACCCAGGATGGTTAAATAGAGTGCGGATGGTGCGATATCCATCGCTCCCCAGGATGAGGAGAACGTCATTGTCAGCAGAAGTGCCACCGTTGCAGAAATCATTGGATAGGGTTTCATCGGTAAGTCTTACACCTTGAGTTCTACCAGGGTGATATCATCCCGTTGAAAGGCATCGCCTCGAAATTGGGTCAATGATTCATGAATGGCATCCAGTGGCTTGGCCATGTGAGCAATTTCTGGCAGGGCGTTACATAAATTTTCCACCCCAAAAAAGGCACCATCCGGTGATTGGGTTTCGTAGACGCCATCGGAATAAAGATAAATCAGATCATTCTCTTGAACATCCAAATAGGATACGGCATCTTTATAGGAAATGTCTTTGATAATCCCCAGGGGCATCTGGGCTGACTCTGGTCCTGAGATCCAGGTGTTGTTTCGATAGAGCAATAAGGGGTGCATGCCAGCGTTATAAACGATCATGCGTTTAGCCTGCCGGTCTAGTGCGAGAAAACAGGCGGTCAGAAACATATCAACAGGCAGCCTGTCATGAATCTTTTCGTTGATTTTGTTCAGGATATCCAAAGAAGAAGATCTGTGTTGGATCATATTGTAGAAAACATCCGAAACCAAAGGTCCACATACCGCAGCGGCAAGCCCATGTCCGGTGAAATCTCCGAGCATGAGATAATGGATCCCTGACTCATCGCGGGCCGATAGCACGAGGTCACCCGTGGTTTTGTCCACAGGGGTCATGAGAAAACGCAAGGATTGGGTATCGAAACGGTCGTCTTTGCGCATTTTTAAAATCACGTTTTCAATGGCTTCCCGGTCTCTGGCAATTTTTTCGGCCAGTTCCACCCGTCGCAACCAAGCATTCAGGCGCGCCTGCAAAATAATGTGGTTGATGGGTTTGGAGATGAAATCATCCCCTCCACAACGCAGACACTCCGCCAATTGTTCCTGGTCTTCCACACCCGTCAGAAAAATTACCGGTGGCATGGCATCTCCAGAAGATTCAGCCCGGATTTGTCGGGTGGCTTCATAACCGTTCATGATGGGCATCATCACATCCATCAGGATTAGGTCTGGGGCTTTGGAACGAAACAGGGTTACCCCCTCCTGGCCATTGGTTGCCAACAAGATGGCGTGACCTTCCCGTTTCAGGAAACGTTCCAGGTGCAAGCGGGCCAAAGGATCATCATCAATCACCAGAATGGTGCGCATTTATTTGTGAACTCCCCTGAATTTTCGTTTTTTGCAGCCATACAGGTCATCTCTTGCTTGCTTGGCGACACATGCTGGAATAACCTATCAAAAAAATATAGCAGAAATCACTGCACCTGACCATGATCTTTGCCGATATAAAAACAAAACAAAGGAGAATCTTGTAAGATGAAACGTGTGTATAATTTTAGTGCTGGACCGGCGGTACTCCCTGTGTCTGTCCTGGAAAGGGCCAGGGACGAAATGCTCGATTACCGGGGGTCTGGCATGTCGGTGATGGAGATGAGCCATCGTTCCAAGGAGTATATGGCCATCATTGCTCAATCGGAAGCTCTATTGCGTCAGCTCATGGGAATTGGCGACGATTACGCCGTGCTGTTTTTGCAAGGCGGGGCTTCGTTGCAATTCACCATGATCCCGATGAACTTGATCACGGATCCAGCCACCCAATCCGCCGATTATGTCATGACGGGCAGTTGGTCTGAAAAGGCTTTTGCTGAGGCCAAGAAAATTTTTTCGGATGTGCGTGTGGCCGCAACGACTAAAAGTGTCAATTATTGCCGCATCCCGACCCAAGCTGAGTTGACTCTTAATCCCAATGCTGCGTATGTCCATATTACCAGCAATAATACCATTTTTGGTACGGAATATCAGGAGATTCCAGATACCGGGAGTGTGCCTTTGATTGCAGATGCCTCTTCCAACATTCTCTCCCGGAGTGTGGACGTCTCGCGTTACGGAATGATTTATGCCGGGGCACAGAAAAATCTTGGTCCCAGTGGCGTCACTGTGGTGATTGTTCGTAAGGATTTATTGGGCCGCAAAGCCAACCTGCCAGCCATGCTGGATTATCAGGTTCAGGCTAAGGATGGTTCCATGTACAACACCCCTCCCACCTATGCCATTTATATCTTGGGATTGGTGCTGGAATGGGTGAAGGAGCAAGGTGGGGTGGCGGTCATTGAACAACGCAATGTGGCCAAAGCCAACAAGCTTTATGATGCCATCGACGCTTCGGGATTTTATCTTTGTCCCACTGAGAAGGCCAGTCGATCCCGTATGAACGTGCCGTTTACCATTGCCAAAGCGGAGTTGACCGATCCCTTTTTGGCTGGAGCCAAGGCTGCAGGGCTGGTGACGCTCAAAGGGCATCGTTCGGTGGGTGGCATGCGGGCCTCCATTTATAATGCGATGCCAGAAGAGGGTGTGGATGCCCTTATCGCCTTTATGCGCGAGTTTGAACGGGTTAACGGTTAAACTTTTACTCCCCGCGAGGTTCGTTAAGGATGACATGAATTTCTATTCGCACATTCTTGCCCAGAGCGGGGTTTTTGGGGTTGCCATCCCTGTCCACGATCTCATCGTTGATGGGGATGGCTTATGAAAAATCCATTTCTGAGCCTGTTCTCTTTTGTCAATCTTTCTCAACACCTCTCTATCCACTATCCTGGACCACGATGGGCGGTGGTGTGGGCCTATTTGCTCACCATCTATTTGACTTTGCCCCTTACTCCCTTTGTGGTGCGATTTGTATTCAAGACGATTGGTAAAAATGAAGCCTTTACCTTGATTTCCGTTGGTTTGATTCTCGCTTTATTTTTTGCCATTGTGGTTATGTTTCATCGCATTCGTAAGGATCAGAGAACCATCGCCATGCTGCCATTTGTGGCCATTATTGGTTTGGCCTATAGCATGGATAATGCTGTGGAACGGATTCATTTCTTGGAGTATGGCATTTTGGCGTTTTTGGTGTTTCGGGCTGCGGGTCGGCCAAGGGGAACGGGATTGCTTTGGGTGTATCTGGCTGTGGTTGGGGCCGGGTTTTCGGATGAGATTATTCAATGGATGTTGCCCAATCGTCATTTTGATCTGCGGGATGTGGGGATGAATGCAGTTGGTGCGGCCATTGGGTTATGGTTCGGCACCATGGTTTGTCGTCAGCAAGGGTGTCTTGAAGATCAATCGGAAGGCCTTGTTCTCTCTTCGGCATGATTCGCATCGTTTTTGATCAAGGAACCTTGCTTTTGTTTGGTTCGGCTCAGGAGATGGCTCCAGTCGCTCATTTGGTCAGTTGGGATGAACGCAGTGATAGTTATCGCGCCGAAGCCAGACGTTACGGTCCTATTGTCTTGATTTTGCATCGCGGAAAAATTCCTTATGAGGATTCCGCACGTGCTTTTTTTCCGCAATCTTTCCAAACCAAAGACGACCACGCGCCACGACCGCATCAACAGGCCGCATTTCTCGCCTGGGTCAAAGCTGGACATCAAGGGGTGGTGGTGTTGCCTACGGGGGCAGGTAAAACGTTGGTTGCCCGTATGGCCATTGCGCGGATTCAACGCGACACCTTGATTTTGACTCCCACGATTAATCTCACGCAACAATGGCATGACCAACTTGAACAGGCCTTTGGTCTCCCCATTGGCATGATGGGCGGTGGGGAGAATCGTCTCGAAGCCATTACCGTCAGTACTTATGATTCGGCCTATTTGGGTATGGAGCGTATTGGAGCCCGTTTTGGTCTGCTCATTTGTGACGAGTGTCACCATCTGCCTGCCCCCACCACACGACTGGCCGCCGTGATGTGTGTGGCTCCTTATCGGTTGGGACTCACCGCCACCCCAGAACGGGCCGATGGGTTGGAAGAAGATCTGTTCGACCTGCTTGGTCCTATGGTCCATCGTTGTGAAATTTCTGAATTGGAAGGGGAGTTTCTGGCTCCTTACCGTCTGGAACAGGTGCCGGTCACGCTAGATCCCGACGAACGGTTGGCTTATGACGCCGCCTATGCCCAATACAAGGAGTTTGCCCGTTCCACTGGGATCAATTTTGGTCGGCCTGCGGCTTGGAGCGAGTTTGTCATGATCTGCTGTCGTTCCAAGGAAGGTCGTGCTGCCATGGCCGCCTATCGCATGCAGAAACGTCTGGCGCGGGCTTCTCGCGCCAAATTGCGTATGGTGTGGCGTCTGCTACGCCGTCACCGCCAGGAACGTGCCTTGCTGTTCACCGATGACAATGCCACGGCCTATGCCATTGGTGAAACCTTTTTTCTGCCGGTCATTACCCACAAGACCAAAATCGCCGAGCGGATCCGTTTTTTGGAGGCCTTTCGTGCCGGGGAGTTGCCTTTTTTGGTCAATTCGCGAGTACTCAACGAAGGGATCGATCTGCCTGAAGTCAGTGTGGGGATTATCGTCTCTGGCAGTGGTTCGATTCGGGAGCATGTTCAACGTCTGGGACGTCTACTGCGTCCAAGGGAAGGCAAGCAGGCCATTCTTTATGAACTGGTCTCCAAAGATACCGCCGAAACCTTTACCAGCGAACGCCGTCGTCAGCACTCGGCCTATCAACGGGGATTGCCCATATGCTGACTAGGGAGCTGTTGCGTTATGATCGGCGCGAGGGGCGGCTGATTCCCCGTTTTGTCGATACGACCACTCTGATTTTGCAAAATCTCGTCCGGGATCTCTCGCTGGTTTATGCGGCGGGTGAAGGTCAAAGTCGTGAAGAGTTGGCCGATGCCGTCTTACCGTTGATCAACTCTTACCGCTCGCCCATGATCGCCAAGGGGGTGAACAAGTTATTGTTGGATCGTTGTACCTTTCGGGAGTCTCTGGAAGGGCTGGAAGAGCAACGTATGGCCATTTTTACCACGGCGGCCAAACATCTGCGGGCAGACGACAGGGATGATTTGGAGCTTTTTCGTCGTGCGGTGGTCAGGGATATGGGACGTGACGACCCCGATCAACTGGCATTGGATCTCCATGCCGATCTGCCGGTGCGCCAACCTTTGATGGCTTTTGATTCCATTGAGCCGGAAGATCTTCTACATCGATACAATATGGCCTTGGCACAAGGTCCATTGATCTGGTCCCATGCCATGACTCTTTATATCTGGGAGTCGGATATTGGCAAACGACGACAATTTTTTCGTCATTTGAAGTTTTTTCAACTCTTGGCCACGATTGTTCCTACTAGCGAAAAGGGGCTGCGTTTGGATCTGGACGGCCCGCTGAGTCTGTTTGACGTGACGCGCAAATATGGCATCAAGTTGGCCAATTTTCTCCCGGCGGTCTGCGCCCTTTCTCGTTGGAAGGTGACGGCCATGACCCGCATCCGCAACGAACCCGCCGCCACCTTGGAGTTGGATGAGACCAGTGGTTTGAAATCCCATTACACCCGCACCACGGCCTATGTTCCCGATGAATTCACCACCTTTGCGGCCAAATTCAAGGAGGAGGTCGCGGACTGGAAGATTTTGACCACCTCCCCGTTGGTGGAGTTGGGTGGTCAGGAGATGGCCATTCCTGATTTCAGTTTTCGGCATAAGAACGGCATCACGGTCCACCTGGAACTTTTTCATGCGTGGCACGAAGGACATCTTCCACGGCGTCTGGCCCGTCTGGATGGCTCCCACAAGCCTGTTTTTTTGGCTGTGGGAGTGGATCGAGCTTTAAGCAAACAACCGGCTTTATCCAAATTGCTGGAGAACTCCCGTTGGTTTCAAGATCACGGTTTTGTCTTTAACCAGTTTCCGCCGGTCAAACGGGTGGAAAAGTGTTTGGATGGGTTTTTGGGTGTGGAAATGGAATAATATTAATTTTACTCCATTTCCTTGAACCAAAAACGCCGCAAACGGTTATTAAACGCCACTCCAGGTGGCTCGTCCACCCGAACGCCAGATACCACACCTACCTCGATTTTGCCGTCAATTTCCACCACCACCGGAGTTGGTGGGGGCAGAAAACCGCCGCCAGGATGGACTTGGTAACGATCCGAAGAGCTTGTTTTGCTATCGCTGTCGCGATCAGTCAGTGCTGTGGCGTTGAGATAAGAGACCTGATAGGCCCTGGCTATCCCTAGATTGTTGGCGCAACTGGTATCCGATGCCAACGAAGCCGGTTGGTGGGTGTTGAAAAAGGTGACTTTATTGATGCTGACGGCGTTGCTTACCAACTTTTCACCCGGCAGCAACTGGATATACCACCCTTTGGCACTGTTGAGACTGGATTGGGCCGAGGTGGAATCCTCGGCCACACAGGCCGTGGAGTCTTGAATGCAGTTGGTGGTGGCGTTGTACAGGTTGCTCTCAAGGATATTGGCGTCCGTTGAGGTGACGTTTGTGTCCGTGTCTTTGAACATGTACATCCGGTTTTCCACCTTTTCGTCCAACGGGTGTTCGCGGTCGCCACTGCCAATCAATACCGCATCGTAATCCGTGGAATAAACAACGTCCGGTGGATAAAGAAATTTACGCATATTTTTGTAGGAGTCGGTGGTGGCAATCGACGCCAGTTTGGTTACGGTCCAGTTGTTGACATCGGCATCGTTTAGGTTGACGCGCCACACGTTGCCTCCTGTATCTCCGACATAGGCCCGATTGGGGAGTGAGCCCCCCTTGTTGGAGATGACCGTGATATCGCTTGGAATGCTGTAGTTCATGCCTCTGACCGTGAGGTAGGGGTGGGTGGCTAGGTCTCCAGGAATGCGACCAGGTCCAGCCTGCCAGAGAACTGCTCCTGTGGCTGCATCCACCACGAAAATTCCTCGTCCCATGCTGCGCGTGTAAATCGTTGCTCCAGCCGTAACGGTGGTTGAGGTGGCTGCCGTAATGGTGTCTGGGGTGACGTCTTCCACCGTGGGATCAAAGCCTGCACCGAAAATGAGTACCGGATTGCCTGAATTGGCGTTGATTTTTGGGATGACCCTGGGTTCGGACCATGTGTAGCCAAGTTCTGTGTAGCCTGTGGAGGTGTAATCTTTTTTCCAGAGCAGTTTCGGACTTTCTGGCGTGGTGACGTCTAGGGCATAGATCAAACGCCCCCCGCGACGCATTCCGATAAAGATATGCACCTTGTCATTGTCTGCGGCTAGGAGTTTTCCGTCGTTGTTGGCATCTTTGACATATGAGCCAATGGAACCATCGGCGAAATAATGCTTTTTATAGGTGCTGCTTAAGATCGGATCGTTGTTGCGCAGTCGTTTCAGCTTGCCAAAAAATTCGGATGGAATGAATCCCCAAACCTCGGAGGCCGGGTCTGCATAGCCCGCTTCACTGGAGAATCCCCCTTTGATGCCACGAAAAACGCCGTCGTTGGCCCCGTAGAAGACCATGACGTCGTTATCCGTCCCTAAGCGATTGTAATTGATCACCGCCGGTTTGGAGTGCAGCACGTCACCATGGATAGATGCCCGTACATCAGTGCTAGTGCCATTCAGGTTTTCATCTTCGTAATTATCTTCGCCCCGGATCCAGTCAATGAGGTTGTCGCGAGCTGTATTGGTGACACCAACCCCTCCCTCCTCAGCAGTGATGGTTCCAGTGGCCGTACCTTGGGGGGTGGTGAGGAGGGTATAGGTAAAACTATTGTCATCAATTTTAGTGATAGTGAAAGTGCCATTGAAATCCGTTGGAGTGGCTCCAGCAATGGTGATCGAACTGCCATTGGCAAAACCATGAGAGATGGCAGTGGCTTGGGCGGTGAGGGATTGGTTGGCCGCGATGAGTGTACCGGTTGCCGCAGTCAGGGGCGAGGAGGCTAGGGAATATTTAAAATGGTCGTTATCCAGGACAGTGATGGCAATGGTGCGGTTGTAAGTCGAGGGTGTGGCCCCGCTGATTTGAATCGAGTCGCCGGTAGAATATCCATGGGCCGTGAGTGTGGCAAACGCAGTGGGTGTGGTTAGTCTGGCGGTGATGGTCCCGGTTGCAGGGGTTGGGGTGGATGTGAGGGTATAATAAAACGAATTGTCATCAATTTTGGTGATCGTGTAAGATCCATTATAATCAGTTGGGGTGGCCCCGCTGATGGTGACTTGCTCTGTTGAGGCAAAGCCGTGGCCAGCTACCGTGGCCACAGCCTTGGTGGAGACACCGCTTGAAGCCGTAATGCCGGTTCCTGTTTGCGGAGGCAGGGCCGTGGCCGTGGTGTAAGAGAATGAAGTGGGGGTAAGATAGGTAATGCTGTAAGAACCGTTGTAACTGGTTGGAGTGGCCCCATTGATGGTGACGGTATTGCCAGTGACAAAGCCATGATCCGCTACGGTCGTGGCGGTCACGGTGGTACTCCCTTTGGTGGCGGTGAGGGTGCCTGTGGCATTGGCCATGGGGGATGCGGCATAGGTGAAGGTGTTGGTCTCTTTGGTCAGAATGGTGATGTTGCCGTTGTATCCGGTCGGTGTGGCCCCGGCAATGGTAATGGTGTCACCGACGTTGTAGCCATGGGCAGTCAGGGTGGCTGTGGCGGTCGAGGTTTGCCCGGCGGCATATCCGAAGACGGTTGGCACGGCTAAGGGCGTGGCGGAAAAAGAGAAGGTATCGTCTGTCAGTTTGGTGATTGTGTAGCTGTTATTATATCCGGTAGGGGTCACACCAGAGATGGTGACAGACTGGCCATCGGTAAAGCCGTGGGATGCGACTGTGGCGGTGACAATGGAGCCTGTGGTGGTGGATGTGGCGGCGTTCGTGCAATTGTTTGCATTGCCAGCGGCGATGGTATAGCGGAATTTATTGTTGTCAATCACCGTGATGGCGGTACTCGTCACCGAATATTTGGAATCGCAGGTTGGAGCCGAGATGGTGACGATTTGTCCGTTTGGATATCCATGATCCGTGATGGTCGCCTCAGCGGTTTTGTTTGCGGGTTGAGTCAATTGGGTGATGGTTTTGACAATGGATGAGTTGGTCAGGCTGGTGATGGGTTTAGTTGTTGTGGTGGTTAAGGAAGAGATGGTTTGGGTGACTGAGCCATTGGTTAAGCTGGAGACGTTGACGCTTGCTCCAGCGGTGGAGAGGGAAGTGACGGATTTGACATCCGTCAGCTCGGTGATGGTTTGATTCACCAGTCCAGTCAGGGAAGAGACAGATTGGACATCCAGCATCAGGCTGGCTGAGGTGATATCGGTGTTGTCTTTATTGAAGGGATACGAAGAGAGCGAACTGCCGTTGGTGCACTCTCCAGTACAGGTGTAGAGGTTGCGCAGAGCCTGGGAGGCGGCATTGTCGAGACGCAGTTTTTGGGCCACGCCCCCCTTTTCCACCAGATCGCCATCTGGCAGATCCGATCCACCGCCAGAACCATTGAGTGAATTGTCCCTAAACGACCAGAATGTGGAGCTTTCGGTCCAGAAACTGGTGGCTGTCGGGGTGAGAAAACCGGTAGTGGTGTTTTCCGCTTTAATGTTGTTCATGTCTGCTAAATACAGATCGTTGGTGCTGGTATCCAATCCCAGTTGATAGCACTTGAGATTGCCATACCAACGAGGCAATTTTTGGGAATCGGGACGAAACATGCCAACATAGACCTGATTCAGGTTGGTGCCACGGACATTGACGCTGACCGGAAGGGTGGTAGCGGCAAAGACGCTGTTGACCGCCTGAATCTCCTGAAAAATGGAGTTGAGCGTGTTAATGATCGCCTGACCGGAGTTGCCACTGGATACGGCGAAATAGCGTCCCATTCCCTTGTTGGCCATGCTTTTGAGCAGGGCGGTCATGTCTTGTTGTTGACCGGTGGTGCCGGGATCTACTTCTACGACATAAGTGTAGACAGACTGTTTTCCGCTAATGGAGCTGTTGATATCGCTGTTGGCAAGGTAGTTGGCCCATTCGTCAGCCCAGTTACCCTGTTGACCATTGGGCGTAATCGAGATGGTGCTTGGTGGTGACGTACCGGTGAGTGAAGCCAGTTTGTTTTCGGAATCAGCTCTGGCATTGGCATTTTCATTGGCTGGTCCGTTGCTGATATAGATGATGAAATTTTTTTGGCAGCCATTGGCAATGGGGGAGTTGTAAAGGGAAGCGGCTGTGGGTGAAGCAGGCAAGGCATAGCTTCCCAAGCCGTTTGCGGGGTGGCTAACATTGTTTTCATAGTCGGTTTTAACTTTGCCAAAACTGGCACGCGAGGCCAAACCAGCGAAATAGAGATAAGCCTCGTACATGGTCAAGCCCGTGGTGGCGTTGTTTCCTTTGTCATCCCTAATATCCAGGGCGTTTACCAAGTTGGCTAGAGTGTTTTTGTTGTTTTTCGGGGTTGTGGTCATTTGCCGTATGGCAAAACGGATATATCCACCGTCCACATTGTCATTGGGATTGCCGGTTTCGGGAAACAACTGCAGGCCGACATTAAAGGCATCGCTCAAATTGGATACCACAGAAACCAGAGCCGCTTTTTCGTTGACGAATGCTTGGTTCCAGTTGGCGGTGTTGTCGAGGATGATCAAAACATTGGGACGGTCTGCTGTGACATTGGGGTTGCTCAAAAATAGGTCTGTGTCATCATTGACCGGGTCAAAGGCTGCGTGGTTCGTGCCAACGGGCGTCAGACACAGACAGAGAATTAAAATCAAGCCGAAAATTGTGCGCATGTGAGAGACCCCCTTATCGTTATTCCGGGTAACAAACACCCGCCAGTTGTCGAATTTGTGTCCCCTGATGAATGGTGGAAACCGCTCCTGTCGTGGTATTGGTGATGGTGGCCGTCAATTCCCAGGTGTTGTCTCTGGGTGCCATGGTCCAACTTGCACTGTTGCCACTGGAGATTTGGGAATCAATGCAGGTTGGGGCCGCTATGGTGCCTATGTCTGAGTTTGATCTGAATGTATATGTGGGCATCGAAGCGGTAAAATGGGCTCCTTGTGACATGACAGTATCCAAGGCTTGTTGGGTTGCCGAATCCATGGTCTTGATGGTTTGCAAATTGCCAACAATGCCAAAATTGACGGTACTGACGTTCATGGATGAGACCACGATCATGGTCAGGAGAACCAAGATGATCAGGCTGGCCAGCAGAGTTGCGGCACCACGGGATTGGGTGTTCATTGCAGACTCCTCGGTCCAGCGAGGTTGACGAGACGTACTTCACTGCTAAAGACGTGGCGTCTGTAACTGTCGGAAAAGGCCGGAACCGTGATGGTGGCTAATTGATAACTTTTATCATCGATATGGTTTGTCGTGGTTGCGGAGGCGCGTACCAGAAGATGGACCTGGACAGAGACCACATCTCGCCATTGGGCGACGGTGGTCGGAATGGTGACTTGGCTGTCGGCAATGCCGTCGCCGGTCAGGCCGGTTGTGAGATCGGTGGTGGCTGGAGAGGTGTCAATGCCGTAGAGCAGTTTCATGTATTCAACCCCTTCGGCCACGGGTGTGATGACCATGGCGGTGACGCCGTTTGATGACGTGAGATCCAAACGTTTCAAGGTGGGAATAGAGTCGTCGATGGTGGTGCAGACCCCAGAGCTACCGCTTCCCACGCTGCAAGGGGCGACAAAATAGACCCCAACATGATACTTGCGGGTGTCAGCGGCTAAGAGAGTGGCACCATTGCGTTTTTGAATGGATATGGCCCCATTATCTGCAGTAGTAGTCGGGACGTTGGCGGCTGAATTGCCAAATTGGATGTCGGCTGTGGTGACATTGCTTTGCAGATAGACCTCGTTGATAGTCGGCGTACCAGTAAAGATGTCTGTGTCGGCGCGGCGTACTACCAGGATATCGGATCCGGTTTTCAGGTTGGCGGTTGTCAGGAGGGAACAGGTTGTGCTGGCGACATTGGCGCGGGTTGTCAAACTGGTAGATTCGTAACCTTGCACCGGCAAGGCCATGGCGGCCAGAAGAGAGGCCTCTGTGAGGGCGCAGGGATCGGGCAGAGCGGCGGGCGTGGCGAGTCCATGGGAATAATAGTGACCGTAAAAACCTGCATGACGTAAGTCGTCAAATAATGTCTGGATGGAAAAATGACCATTTTCAACAATACTGGCGGATTGCTCCATATTTTGTTGCGAGCGGGTGGAGGTGGCCAGCATAGAGATGACTGCCAATAAAATCACCAGACCGATGGTTATGGAGATCATCACCTCTATGAGGGAGAATCCGGCTGGCTTGGGTGATTGGGTCATAGCCATGGGAGTATCTCCGTTTCGAGTCGTGCCGCAGTAAGGCTGGCAAAACGGATGGTGGTAGAAAGGGTTCTTCGTAATGTTTCCGCGCCATAGAGACCATTGGCGCATGCGCTGGTGGGCGCGAAGGTGGGAACGACTCCTTGCCAGGCCACGGTAATGGTGTAGAGTTCTGTGCCAGAGATGGTGTTGCCCAAACTATCAAGTAGTAGGTCGGTGCTATCGAAACGGATACAGACTCTGGCTCCGAGCATGGCCCCAGACCCGGTTGTGGATCCCGCTTTGGTTTCGGAGAGACCTTGGAGCTGGTTGTTTAAGGTAGTGATGATCGTATCCACCTGAGTGTTGTGGGCGGTAGTGCCGGTGGCACAAGGGGCAGGCAAGGCCCATCCGCTGCCTGTGGTTCCAATGTATGGAGTGCCATCGGTTAAGTTGGTGGTGAAGCCAAAACATGGGCGGGTGAGGACGTTGACGCTGTTGAGTCGTTCGGTGATGTCGGAGAGCAGGATCAATGCCTGGGTGCGTTGGTAGGCCTCCAGTTCGGAGAGGTGGATGCGCGTCATTAATGAGGCCAGACCAAGCAGCCCAATGGACACGATGAGCATGGTGATTAAAATCTCAAGCAAAGTGAAGCCGTGGTTGCGCATGGTCTTTAGTTGCACCCGTTGGCCGTGTTGGAGTCGGAGTCGATTTTTGCGTTGGGCATGCCGTTGATGCTGATGTTGACACATCGCATGGCGATAGCCGAATTTCCTGCGATAGAGACTTGAAAGCTCGTCACCGCACTGGAGAGACGACCACTGCGCAAATAAGTGATATTCCCGGCTGGCCCAGAGATGGTCAGATCGGAATAGGCATCCATTGTTTTTAGCGTTAGTATTGGTGCGGGGGCCACGGTTTGAATGGTCCATCCGCCATTCCAGGTGCCAGTCGGGATGATGTCAATACTGGCATTGCGTTTGATGGCTTCGCTGCGAGCAAAATTTAGGCTGATCTGAAGATCGGAAGCGGTATTCTTGACGCGCTGGCTTAAGATTGCGTCACGCATATAGGGTATTCCATGGGAGAGCAGAATTGCCACAATGCCGAGTGTGAGCAATATTTCAACGAGCGTAAAGCCTTGCTGTATATTTTTTATTTGGCCATTCATGATATGTCTCGATGAAAGTTGATTACATGAATGTTACCACCCTGTTACGCCATTGCGTGTTTTTGTTCCGGTACTGCTTAAGGTTAAGACCCCGTCGCTGACCTGCGATGAGTTGGCAACAGGCGTGGCGGTGATGGTGTAACCGGGTGGAGAAGTGGACAGCGTCACAACAACCGAATAGTAGGTATTGGAGCAGGTAGTGTTGGCGCACGTCCAACCATCGCTGGTGAAGTTCAGAGTGGTGAAATTGTTTGAGTAGCTCATGGCATCCAACAGGTACAACTCTTCCCGATTGGCGATGGAGACCATTAGTTGCTGGGCATCCGTTCGGTGGGATTTGCGTATGGAATCTTGATAGTTTGGAAAGGCAATGGCACTCAAGAGACCGATGATTGCCACGACGATCAGCAGTTCAACCAGGGTAAAGCCGTTCTGGGCTGACGAATAGATCGGGCAAGGTCGTTTGATGGTATTCATGAAGCCACCCCATTTTATCCGGTTGGATGTCCGTTTGCTTCAATGCGAACCCTGCGCAAAACAGTGTATTATTGAGATGAGAGTTTATCGGAATTTGTTCCTTAATGCAAATACTGCTTACTGTTTTTTATCAGGTTGGGCGGGAGGGTAGGGGCGTGGGAGATAAAACCATCGGTAGTGTCTTAAATTGACATAACGCACTATTCATTAAAAATGCAACAACCTATGGTTAGAATCGACTGCATGTGAAAAGATCATTTTTTTTGTCAAATCTAGCATCTATGCGGATAGTGGCTATCGAAAAGAAACTATTTCGA
>JADFYY010000069.1 GCA_015232825.1 Magnetococcales bacterium | reverse complement strand
TGACAATTGCAAACAGGTAAACCAAAAAGTTGTTGATCCAGTTAAATGCAAGGAAGACGCCATCAATAGAATCGATGAGATTCTCAAACGATACAGTGATGGTCTCGACAGCCTCTCCATGGAATCGGTGGCTCGCTAATCTGTAAAAATGAGTCACAAGGGAGACGCAGGCCTCTCTTGTGACTCATGAATCTGTCGCAACCTAGGTTAAACGAATGCTGCGTCAATCTTGCCAAAACCGTGGAAACAGCAGAATCAGCACAGTATAGAGTTCCAGACGTCCAGCGATCATGATGAAAGTCAGCCAGAGCTTGCCCACATCATGGACATGGGCGTAATTATCTAGCGGTCCCACGGACCCAATTCCTGGCCCCACATTGGCAAGACAGGAGAGGCTGGCAGAAAAGGCACTGGGGAAATCCAGACCCAAGCCCGTCAATAGCACTGTCGTGATAAAAACCAGGAAAAAAAACACAATCACCATGATCAAGGAATTTTCGATCATTTCATGGCTAAGGCGAGTGCCGTCCAACGTGGCATGCACCACCTGACGGGGACGGAGGAGCCGATCAATGACGGTGAGAAAAATTTTCCAAACCATCGCCAGTCGTACCACCTTGATGCCGCCTGCGGTGGAACCGGCCATGCCGCCGATCACCATCAGACACAACAAAATCATTTGATGGTAGTATGGCCAAAGCTCAAAATCATCGTTGGCATATCCGGTTGTGGTCATAATGGAGACCACGCTGAAAAAGGCATGACGCATACCTGTTTCCAGATCCACCCCTTGGTGGGACATCAAAATCAAACCAATGGGAATGCTGGAGAGGACGATAATGGATAAGTACAGCCGCAACTCGGTATCCTGAAAAATACGCCAATCGCCCCGCACCAACAACCGATAGTGCAAAAGGAAATTTCCCCCGGCCACAGCCATAAAGAAAACGCACCACCACTGGGCCGCCGGTGAAAAGGCTGCCATGCTGGCATTGCGGGTGGAATAACCGCCAGTGGCCATGGTGGTAAAGGCGTGATCAAAGGACTCAAGCCAATCCATGCCACTGAAATGAAAAGCCAAAATATTGGCGATGGTAATCCCAAGATAAAGCAGCCAAAGAATTTGTGCCGTTCTGGCCACACGGGGAACAAAACGATCTTTGCTTGGGCCAGGAACTTCCGCCTTCATCAATTCAAAGACGCCCCCTTCCATAAAGGGCGTAAAGGCAATGGCCAGAACCAGAATGCCCATCCCCCCCAACCATTGAGTCAAAGCCCGCCAAAAAAGTTGTCCTTTGGGCCAGATTTCCACATCTGGGACAATGGATGCCCCCGTGGTAGTCAGACCAGAAGAGGTCTCAAACCAGGAGTCGATCCAACCCATGTGACCACCGAAGACAAAAGGCATGCCTCCCAGTACCGTGGCCAAAAACCATCCGAACCCGACTACCAAAATACCATCACGGGCCGTCAATTTCTGACTGGCACCGTTGGTCAAAAAATAACCCATTCCCCCGCACAAAGCCACGGCAATGGCCATCGTGAAAGGTCTGGTATCTTCTCCCAGCCTCCATGAAACAACCCATGGAATCAATTCAAACAGACCAAGCATTCCTGAGAGTACACTCAGAAGGCGTATATCCATCCGATAGTTCATCGTGACCTCAACGTGTCTGGAGAGTCAAATCATCCACATAAGCATTTTGCGTGTGGGGGGTAAGCAAAAGCACCTTGTCCTTGGGGGAAAAGGTCATATTGCCATCTGGCAACAGGATATTCCCCCCTTTAATGGCAGCGGCCAAAATGACTCCCTTGGGAATGCTCGCATCCTTAACCGGGTGCTTGGCCAAGCGGGATCCAGGTTGCACCTCCACCAGCAAAGCCTCCAGCTTGCCGCCTGCCAATAGGGAGGCCTCCAGCACCTTACTGTTACGAATATAGTTCAATACAGACCCGACAGCCGACAAGCGCGGATGTATGGCAGCGTCAACACCTAAATCCAAGGATGCTTGCAAGTAATCTTCGTTGTCAAGCATGGTAATTGCCCGCTTAGCACCAAAGCGACGGGCCAGCAGAGAACTGGTAAAATTGCTCTCTTCATTGCCGGTCAGGCTGATAAATGTGGTTCTTGAATCCACATACTCTCTTAGCACCTTTCCGTCTGTGGCATTGCCCCGAATCACCACGCTGTTTTGCAATCGCATGCTTAAAAATTCGCACCGATCTGGATTGCACTCAATCACCGTGGGACGCAAGGCGAGCTTTTCCAGGCGTGATGCCACATGGATGGCCATACGACCACCCCCAGCAATCGTGATGCGGGTCTGCTTCATAATCTCGGTCTGGAAGGTTAGGCCCATGAACTCAAAATGAGTTTCCAATTCATGCCCTTCAATCAAGGCCACATGAATCCGATCAGCGGGTTCAAAAACAAACTGCCCGGTGGGTATAATCACTTCGCCACCCCGTTGTACCGCCACGACTAGGGTACGGGTCTTCATCATGGCATCCAGACTATCCAGACGTTGCCCCACCAGACGACTATTTTCCTCCAGACGGAAGCCAGCAATGCGGATCCGTCCGTTTAAAAAAGAGACAACCTCAAAGGACATGGGAATCTCCAATAGATCCATGGCCATATCGACAGCCGAATGTTCCGGGGAAATAACTCTAACCTCATTGAGAGGATAATTTCTCCAGATATCCAGACCAGAGGTAAAGGGTTCTCCCCGCAACCAAGTGATGATACGTGCGTTGGCATTCAAGGAGTTGACGATGAGAGAGATGACAATATTGCCCGAATCTGAATCAGTCGCTGCTAACACGATATCAGCTCTTTTGATATCCACTTCACTCAACAACTCCAAATCATCGGCTTCTCCCTGCAGCGAGCGTATATTCAGCCTCTCCTGCAAGTCGTGCAACAGCATAGGATCGGAATCTATGACATGGATATCATGCCCCTCGATGGATAAATGCTGGGCAATGGTTCCACCCACCATGCCAGCACCAAAAATAATAATCTTCATTCTTCAAATCCTTTTTTTTTACATAAAACAGGGAACGATTAAAAGAACGGTCTCTCACCTAAAGCGGGACAGTTCGGAATAAAAAATGATGACCGTGTAAGCATGGTTTGTCAAGCATAGTATATCATCAGTAGAATATTTTTCCTCAAAAAGCAGGAGACATTTGACTAAACTTTATTATAAAATTATTATATAAAAACTTAACTTTTATCAAATAAGGATCCTATGAACATTCACGAGGCAGCATTAAAAGTTTTTATTGCGCTAGATGAATACTGTAAATCACTCAAAAAAAATATCAATATGTATCAAAATATTCAAAATCAGCACATATTGATATCTAAAAACATTATAATAGAAAAATTATCGCATTGAGTCATGGGTGTTGGAGACAGAACAGTTTAAAAAATAGTTATATAAATTTACAATTATAATCATACACTGTTTAGTAATTAAATGCAGCGTCGAATCGGAGGTTTTGATTAATTTTCTTATTAATATTCATTTATAGAAACAATTTTAGGCATCTAAAACATCGATCTAGTCAATGATGAAGCAAATTTAAGTATTACTTGTAACCTATCATGAGATTCAGGATGCATGCAAAGATGAGTCTTGCAATATTTGAAATTGAGTCTTGGCTTGTTGAGTGGTTGCTCTACACTTTACTACCTAGTCGTTTTTGGCACAAACAAATGAAAAAACAAAAAAATCCAAAATTAAAAACTGCCTATCAAAAGGCCTATGGACAAGCCCTATCTTCATATTATGCAAACGTGTTAAATTAAAAGATTTGAAACTATAGAACGATGGCGAGCTTGGGCAGAATGGATGGTGGACAAGTTCCAACGTACTTCCTCTGATGTGGAAAAAAGGAATAGTTGGTTATCCCAAATGTATCACAATTGTCGAGGACTTACCGTTCGACGTCTCAAGGCACTCACTATAATTTATAACTAAGATCTTCATCATCCGATACACTAGAATCAAACCCAGTCGTCCAAAGGGCGAGCAGTGGGGGATGATGCCGATTTTGATTTAATAATGGATCCTTTTCGGCAACATCTTCCTGAGCCATATCGGAACCAACCCATGCGGCAAAACCAGTCATCCAAGACGCGACAAGAGGGGAAACACCTGGAATTGACCCGATCAAACCATTGATTTTATATGTGTTTTCCATAACAAATCCGCCTTTATAAAAATTCAAGCAAGTTTGACACTTTGACATCATTCAATAGATGTCTGCCTGTTTCAATATAAAAGTTGTTCAACTTTATAGAATTTTATTTCACATCGTGCGGCTACTGAATGCACACAGCAGGTTAAAGGCATTGTTTCCAGATGTCGTGAGGAGGTAAAGCTTGTTGTCAGACTGATGAAGCAATCCAGCCTCTTTTAAGATGCGGAGATGGAACATTGTCTTGGTGTGATCTGTAATACCGAGTTTCAGACTGATATCAGTCATGCGTAAGGATTGAGATTGACTCAATATTTCTATGATACGCCGTCGAATCGGATTGGCCATAGAGGCCAGCGTCTGATCCAGATCACACGCTTGAATCCGCTGTTCAAAATGGGACTCTTCCAACGAGCGGCGCACAACCGCCACCAATTCGTCAAAGCGAAATGGCTTGGATAAATAATCAGACGCCCCTTTACGAATCGCCTGCACTGCCGTATTGATGGTGCCAAAGGCGGTCATCACGATGAATTTGGCTTGACTGTTCACCTTGCGCATCTCCTGCAAGGTCTCAATGCCATCCAGGCCCGGCATGATCAAATCCAGCAGCACCACATCAAAACGTTCCGCCATAAAAAAATGCAAGCCGACTCTCCCAGAGTCAGCGGTACGCACCAGAAAACCCTCGTGTTTCAAAAGATCAGCCAAGTTGTCCCGCAACTCGGCTTCATCATCGACGACCAGAATATTTTTTTGCATAACCATTTAGGCCTCACTCACATTCCTAGCCTGAAGTGGCAGACGCAAGGAGGCCAGCACCCCGCCATCTGGGGCGTTAGTCACCTCCAAAATGCCACCATGTTGACGGACAATGCTGTAGCAAATGGGCAACCCCAATCCCACACCAATGCCAGACTTTTTGGTAGTAAAAAACGGCTCAAAGATTTTCCCCTTGACCTCTGGAGCAAGGCCCTGTCCATGATCACGCACTTGCACCAAAAGTTCATCCGCCTCGCTGGTAGCGCACACATGGACCACCCCACCATCTGGTGTGGCATCAATGGCGTTTTGAATCAAGTTATGAAACACCTGTCCAATCATCATCCGATCTCCCCAAACCCTCAAGGGAGAGGATCCTTCCAAAATGACCTGAACAGGACGTGCGTCAGCCTCCATCAAAACCAACACATCATCCAATTCTTCTCGTACATCAAAGTAGTCGCATTCCGGTTGACCACTCCAGGAGAACTCCAACATTTGCCGGGCCACTCGTGAGGCCCTGCCGATGTTATGTTCCACCTGATCCAGACGATGACTGACACTCTTATCCAAAACCTGTGGAGAGAGCAGCAAACGCACATTCTGCATGCTTAAACTAGCGGTCAAAAGAGGATTATTGATCTCATGAGCCACCTGTACTGCAAACTGACCGATACTAGACATTTTTTCTGATATCAATAACATGCGTCGCAGATCATCCCGATCCCTCAAGGCCAAAACCAGATGCTTCAAAGAGTGAATCAATTCATCCTGTTCGGAACGCACAGTCAATGAAACATTCAAATCCCCTTCAGCCAATTTTTTAGCCGCCTCCACCACATGCCGTTCCGCACCCACTAAAAGGTGCAAGGCTTTCATCAGTTGACTGAATTCATCTTGAGTCGATTGGGTGTTGAACTCCACATCACGCCCTAGGTCGCCACGCGCAATCGCCTCCACGGTCAGAATAGTCTGAGTCAAGCCCCGGTTCACATCGGTGGAGATGCGCAGGGCAATGATCGCCCCCAAGACAAATCCCAAGACAAGCATCCCGATCAACACGCTTGAAGCCATGACAAAATCTCTTTGAGACAAAATTCTCGCCTCATTCATGAGTTTCTCGCTATGATTGGATAAATCTTGCAGGTATTCACGCAATTTTTTCAAAACCGGCATTCCATAATCCAAGGACAAACGTGTGGCATAATGGTTGCCGCTTTCTCGTGCCAACGCCCTCACCTGACGGGATATCTGTAAATACTCCGCGAGCCGCACGTCAAAATCGGTCAGAATCGCACGATCTTCTTCATCGATAAACACATCAATCAACTTGGCGCGTTGCTCAGACAAAACATTTTCACCACGCTCCATCTCCACGGCGTAATGGTCCAACCGTTCATCATCCGTCGCTAAGATCATGCTCAGTTCATTTTGAAGAATGGTCATCAATAATAGTTGCATGTCACGACTGATGGTCGTGCGATTGGCCAGTCGAAGGTAATCATCTCCCCGACCGGAACGCATGGAATCCATCTCAGCGCGACGCACCAATTTTTCTAGGGCTTCTTTGGCCAAGGACAAGGCTTTCATACCTTGTTGCTCGGACAACTGCATGGCACGAATATTGGAATTGAGCATACCCAGACGTTGCACCTCCCGATCTATGGAGATAAATTTCACCATTGTTTCGGAAACTTGCTGCATAATCTTTTTCTCCTGTTCACTGCTGACCAATCCCCGCAAGGTCTCCATAGCCAACTGAAAACGATTATATACATTATTTATATCATTGGAATAACGACGCAGATCGTTAACATCATCTAATAGAATAATATTACGCTCTAAGTGAACAATTTCCAAAATGTATTGCTCCAAATGTGAAGCCAGTCGCACCTTTTCCACGTCATGGTCCACCAGCGTATTCATACGTGCATTGAGAATATTCAGTATACTGATCGCCACCAAGGAAGATACCAGCAAAAGAGCCAAAAGAATAATGAATCCGCTATACAGACGGGTACGAATCGAGAGATTTCGCATTGTTTTATCCGGGTTGGCAGAAGGAAAAAAAATGCCCGAAAGGTTAATCTTCCGGGCATTCCTTTTTTTTATAGAAACATGTGAGCTACAACACGACAGTCGATTTATTCTCATTGCTGCTGTAGCCAAAAACCACCAACTCAGCCAACTTGGGAGGGGTGGAAGATTTGAACACCCCAGCCAGTTTGTGATTCAACACCTCCACCACATCTTCTGGCTCGTTTACCGACAGGTCGGCACTGATCCATTGAGGATCTTCTGGGGGCATCCCCGTATAATTGATGGTCTTGACCTCTTTGCTCTCCCGTTCCAGGATCCCCATGGCGAGCCGTTGCAGCCTCTCCACGTCATCATCGGAAACACCAAACCGCTCCAACAAGGCCCCGTTTTTGGCAATGGATTCCGCCTCTTCGATGGGCCGTTCTGGGTTATAGCGACTCCACTCTTCAATCCAGCGCACCCCTTCTTGAATGCGACCAGCCGCCAAGCTGGTCACGATCAACTCAGCCAACAAATCCAGATTGCCCTGGTCCTCGCGATATAAAATCTGGTACTGCTCACGAGATTCAGAAAAAAAGCCCAGTCGCGCCAAGCAGGCTCCATAACCATGACGCACATCCGGGTCATTGCCGCTGTGCCATAAGGCATTCTTGAAGTGACTGCGCATGCTCTTGGCATCCTCTTGCAACGTGGCCGCCAATCCCAAAAGATAAAAAGCCCTTACCGGTTCCTGTCGCCGGTACTCGCCGACGACACGCTCCAATCGTTTCAATTCAAATTCAAAACGCTCTACTCCAATGGGAGAGGCCCAAATGCCCTGTAAACGGGCCAAGACCCCATCTAGAATCTCATCACTGCTTTGGATAATCATGCTCTAAACTCCTTTGGCGTGGGATACGCCCATGGCCTTCCCTCTGACCAGAGATTGCAAATAAAAATCTACTTGATCAATTTATCGAAAGAACAACAGAGTTCCATTAGAGAAAAATGACCCTCAGGCAAAAAAAGTTGCCTTTAGCCACCCAAACGCCGCAATTGTTGCCTAAACCATCCATCCCAATCCTCCCTGGCCAACCCCACCTGCTTCACCGCCTCCTGGGCACATTCTCGCCAGAAATCCTGCCGTTGCACACCATTTGGGATCCTGACTGTCACCCGTTGACGCCAATCCCCAAAGGCCGCCACCACCTCCCCCCATCCTGGCTCCAACCACGCATCAATCCGCTCTTTGAGTACCCGCGACAAGGCTGGACTGCGTCCTCCAGTGCCCACAGCCACGGTCACATCACCCCGACGCACCATCGCAGGCACCAAAAATCCACTGCTCGACGGATCATCCGCCGAATTACACAAAATGGCCCGTCTGGCACATTCACTCGCAATCTCTCGATTCAGTGAAGCCGATGCCGTGGCAGCAAATACCAAAAAAGGCCGTGTCTCTTGCTCCAACACCTCCGTGGCAAAGAGAATTGGCCAATGAACCACCCGGCCATCTTTCACCCAATCGGCCACTTGCCCATCGAGTTCTGGAGCCACCACCGTCACCACGGCTCCACAGATGAGCAAACCTTCAATCTTGCGCCGCGCCACCCGACCGCCACCCACCACCATGACACCCCGTCCAGCCAACACCAGTTCCGCCATGTAATGCGGTATGCATGCTTTATCCATTGCTTCAACCTCAAAGAGAATTCAAACTGTAACTGATCTATCCATCATCATCCGTGACGTACAAGAACACAACCTGAAAATCGTTAATATGACCGATCCAAACATCATCATCCGTGGCGCACGCGAACATAACCTGAAAAATGTCAATCTCTCGTTGCCGCGTTATCAATTAACCGTCATCACTGGGGTTTCTGGATCCGGGAAATCCTCGCTGGCTTTTGACACCCTTTCGGCTGAGGGACAACGCCGCTATGTGGAGTCGCTTTCGGCCTATGCTAGGCAATTTTTGAGTCTGCAGGGCAAACCCGATGTGGATGCCATCGAAGGACTTTCCCCTTCCATCTCCATCGAACAAAAAGGAACCAGCAAAAATCCCCGCTCCACGGTGGGAACCGTCACTGAAATCCATGACTATCTGCGCCTACTCTTTGCCCGCATCGGCTTGCCCCACTGCCACGGTTGCGGTCAACGCATCCAGAGCATGAGCATCAGCCAGATGGTAGACACCTTGATGGCGTTGCCAGAAAAAACCCGTCTGTTACTGCTGGCTCCCATTGTCGTGGACCGTAAAGGGGAATACAAAAAAGAGCTGGCCGCCCTAACTCGCCAAGGATTTACCCGCGTCATCATCGATGGTGAAACGTATGAACTGGATCAATTGCCAACCCTGAACAAACAGGTCAAACATACCATTGAGGCCTTGGTGGATCGAATCATCATCAAACCCGGCCTAGAAACCCGCCTAGCCGACTCCCTAGCCACGGCCCTGGGACTGGCCGACACCCTCGGACTGAAAACCTCTGGGGGAGGGATCGCCAAGGTGACAGTATTGAACGACCCGCCAGAGGAGATGATCTTCTGTGAAAACCATGCCTGCCCCACCTGCGGCATCTCCTACCCAGAGATCGAACCCCGCATGTTCTCCTTCAACAATCCCCACGGGGCCTGCCCCGGCTGCGGCGGATTGGGAAACAAGGAGTTTTTTGATCCCGCCTTGGTAATCCCCAACCCGAACCTCTCTTTGGAGCAAGGTGCCATTGATCCCTGGGCAAAACCCACGGCCCACATGGCCAAGGAATCCCTTCTCGCCTTGAGCGAACATTACCACTTTGACAATCACCTTCCCTGGAAAGAACTGCCAGAGGAGATCCGAGAGATTCTTCTCAACGGCTCTGGCAAGGAGAAAATCCTCTTTCGCTTTCGTGGCCCCAGAGGATCGTTCACCAGTCTGCGTCCCTGGGAAGGAGTGCTGAAAAACCTGGAGAGACGCTATCTGGAAACCGAATCCGACGAGGTGCGCGAGGAGTTGCAACACTATCGCACCGCAATCCCCTGCCCGACCTGTCAGGGCAAACGATTGCGCGTTGAGGCGTTGCACATCCTGATTGACGGACGCAACATTGCCGAAATCTCTGCCCTGCCCATTGACCTGACCGTGGAGAGACTCTCCTCCCTGCCCCTCACCCCCAAGGAGCAGGCCATTGCTGGACGTATTCTGAAAGAAATTTTAGAACGATTGGAGTTTCTACGCGCTGTTGGACTCAACTATCTCACCCTAGACCGCTCGGCTGCCACCTTGTCTGGGGGCGAGGGACAGCGCATCCGGTTGGCCAATCAGATTGGTTCTGGCCTTACCGGGGTGTTATATATCCTGGACGAACCGAGCATTGGCCTCCACCAGCGAGACAACCAGCGGCTTTTAAACTCATTGCTTAAACTGCGCGATCTGGGCAATACTGTGGTGATGGTGGAACACGACGAAGAGGCGATCCGTGCGGCTGATTTTGTGGTGGACATGGGGCCTGGGGCGGGTGAGCATGGCGGTCATGTGGTGGCAACAGGCACGCCAGAGGAGATCATCGCCAATCCGGTTTCGCTGACCGGGCGTTATCTGGCACACTCGTTACAAATCCCGTTGCCCATTCGTAGGCGTTCGCCTGATTTCAACCGGTGCGTCGAATTGACTGGCGTGACCACCAATAATTTAAAAAACATCACGACCGCCATTCCAATAGGACTTTTTACCTGCATCACTGGGGTTTCCGGCTCAGGCAAGTCCAGCCTAATCTTAGATACCCTCTACCCGGCCCTGATGCAACAACTTCACTTAAGCCATCTCCCCAGTGGAACCCTGACCCAGATCACCGGACTAGAATTTCTTGACAAGGTGATTCACATCGACCAATCCCCCATTGGTCGCACACCCCGTTCCAATCCGGCCACCTATACCGGTCTATTCACCCCATTGAGGGAACTCATCGCGGGTGTCCCAGAGGCCCGCAGTCGTGGTTATCAGGCCGGGCGATTTAGTTTCAATGTCAAAGGGGGACGATGCGAGGCCTGTTCTGGGGATGGATTAATCAAGATTGCCATGCATTTTCTACCAGACATCTTTGTCGAGTGCGACATCTGCCGGGGAAGTCGCTACAACCGGGAAACTTTGGAGATCCGATACCAGGGATTGAACATCGCCCAAATTCTCAATCTCACCGTCGATGAGGCCGCCACTCTATTTCAGGCCATACCGACCCTCAACACCCGCTTGCAAACGCTCAAATCGGTAGGATTGGGGTATGTCCGTCTGGGGCAATCCGCCACGACTCTCTCTGGTGGTGAGGCGCAACGGGTGAAAATCGCCCGTGAACTGGCCAAACGGGCCACTGGGAAAACCCTGTACATCCTTGACGAACCCACCACTGGCCTCCATTTTGACGACATCCGTAAATTATTGGAAGTCCTCAGACAACTGGTCGAGACTGGCAATACGGTCGTGGTGATCGAACACAACCTGGATGTGATCAAAACCGCCGACTGGATCATCGACATGGGACCAGAGGGCGGGGATCAAGGGGGAGAAGTGGTGATGGCTGGAACCCCAGAACAGTGCGCGGCCCATGAAGGTTCATGGACAGGGGCATACCTCCGCCCGGTTTTGCAAACGCATTCTTGATCCCCCATCAAACCATTCTACTCAGCGACAATCTCACCTTTATTGCGAGGAACCCGCATTTTGTCCCCCAATCCCGCTTCAATAGCCAAGGCGCGACGTTTTTCAGAATAGGCCGGAGCCACCATTGGAAAACTTTTATCCAAATCATATTGTTTACGATATTGTTCAAGATCGATCTTGTGGGAGCGAGTCAAATGACCTTTGAGTGCCCTGCATCCCTTGCCACATATCAGACAAATAACCGCATCATACGAGACGGCTTGCTCCACGGGGACAAAAGGCACTGGTTTCTTTTTCTCGACCCGCTGAGAGGAGTGGATGAATTCTTCTGGTGCTTCTTCTGTAATGGCGAACGCATTTTCTTCCTGGACTGCCTCTACTCGTCCACCTGCAGAGAGTCCCAGCAATGTTCCAAAAACTTCCTTAAGAAGTATGGGTAACTCCTTGGCATGGATTTCATTGTTGGAAACGTAGGCCTCAACAATTCCAGCGGTATGCTTGAGCAAATCAGATGACATCATGAGACTCCTTCTTGAATAAGAAATACCTTGTAGTAGATTTTTTCAGTATAATATTTTTTTTCCAAGGGAACTGTCGAGACTTTTTTTTAATATTTTACAAAAAAGTTAAAAAAACGAAACCACTCACTCCAATTCAGGGCTAAACGGTGGATAAACAGCTTGTAAAAATCACCTTTCCCTGGGCATCATCGAGTCGTTTGACCGAAACACCACCGCGCGCTGCATTACCCATACGTATCGCTTCCGCACGGACAAGGTCTGCCAAGGTCAACTGTTTGGTTTTGGCCTGCAAACGGGCCATCTCCGACTCCCGCCACAGACTCGGCAGCAGACCATCTTCAAGCAACGGGGCATACCAACACCCTTGCAAACAGACCAAAATAGCCGTGATGGCCCCTTCAGAGACATTACCCGTGGCATTGACAAACAATACTTCATCATAACCGGCCTGCCGTGCTTCGGTCAGGGCCTCATCCAGATGAAGCCGCCGTGTCGTTTTATGTCGAGACAACCGATCCATAGGATCCGGTCTCCAAAGGGCCACCCGCACGGTAATGGCATCTGGCCAGGGGTGAAAAGAGCGATGGGAGAGACTCCACCGCCCCTCCGACGCCAGTTGCAAGCGGCCAATTTGTGATTTTGGCGCAAGATTTAGCCAAGCATCAATTTGTTTTTTGGCTTGCGCATCATCCCACTCAAACCCTAGTGCCAATGCCGAGGCCTGCATACGCGCCAGATGACGCGCTAGCTTGGGGATATTTCCTTGTTCATTTACCAAGAAAGTTTCTATTAAATCAAATGCCAGAGGGGTCTCGCTTAAAAAACGGCCCTTGTCACCGATTTCGGCCCACTCTCCATTGGCATCCGAATCTGCCACCACGCCCCCCCCAAGACCCATAACACAACCCGTCTTGGCACTCCAAACCACGGTACGAATGGCCACATTGAAATAAAAATCACCACCTGGGCGCATCACCCCCATGGCACCGGTATAGACACCCCGGTTTCTCTCTTCCAGGTCGCGGATAATCTCCATAGTACGTTGTTTGGGAGCCCCGGTGATGGAGGCTGCTGGAAACATTGCCTCCATGATTCGCGTTAGGTTCACCTCTGGCATTAGACGCCCTTGCACGCACGATTCCAGATGATGCACTGTGGAAAACGAACGCCGTGCCAGCAGTGACTCCACGGTCACGCTACCGGTTTGACAGATCTTGCCCAGATCATTGCGCGCCATGTCCACAATCATGATATGTTCTGCCCGGTCTTTAGCAGAGTTTTCCAGTGCCTCGCCCAGGAGGATATCCTCCAGGGAGTTCTTGCCACGGGGACGGGTTCCTTTGATTGGTGCCGTCAACAAGGAGTCGTTGTGCCGTTGTAGGAAGGTCTCTGGTGACAAAGAGGCGATAGCCATCTCCGCATCATGAACCCACATAGCGCGTGGGAAGCGATGTAGCCGCTGCAAATGCAGAAACAATACGGCGGGATCAACCGACTCGCAGAGCGTCATAGGCAGCGTATAGTTAACCTGATAGCTCTCGCCAGCTTGAATCCGTTCAGCAATGGTGAGCAGGTCACGACAATAACGGTTGCGAGAAAGGGTTGGGGTAGGTGGTTCTGTGTGCAAAGCAAGCGCGGGATAACAAATGGGTTGCGGGGCATCAAACACGGCAAACCAAGCCAGTGGGGAATGAACGGATTGTGGAGAAAAAACGGGCAATCCGAAGGCTGCCGATGCTTCATAGGTCAGCAGGCCGCCGACCCAATAGCCAGCCAAGGCGGCGGTTTCAGCGGCCTGCAGCACCGATGAAACCTCCTCTGGCCTTTTAGCAATAAAGCACTGACGGGGATGCGAGAAAAAAAGGGGAGCCCCCAGTTCGGGAAAATCAACGAGTAACGTGACCCCGTCCCACAATTGTTCTGGTGCGATACGAATCAAGGCGGATACATCATTTAAATAAATTATTAAAAAAAAGAGAGGGTTTAGGAGATTCATCTCCCAGACCCTCTCTTTTTTTTAATAGTTGAAAATCAGCACACCCCACGCGATTCAAGAACAGCCTGCGGCGTGACATGCAACCGATCTAACCCAGCCTGAGCATTCAACCCGAATGCCACAGCAATGAGTTGCGCAAAGTTCATTTCCGGCAACTCAATCACCTGACCCACCGTCTTTTCCGCCGGTTTCTGAAAAGAACCCATGGACATATCACACAAAGTACATGGAGTGATCATCAACTCAGCCCCAGCGTTCTTGGCATTCAAACAGTTTTTCGCCACCATGGTGCGCATTTCGGTTTTGTCCGAAAGCATAACATGAAAACCGCAACACTTGTCATGTCCATCATACGCCACAGCATGA
>JADFYY010000068.1 GCA_015232825.1 Magnetococcales bacterium | reverse complement strand
AACTCGCGGACAACCTGCACGAGACTGCCCGGAATCGTTTGGAAATCCATGCCGATCTCTCCAGGGTTATGGCATCGTGGTATTTTTCGCAGGCGGATATTTCCGGCGATGATTGGCGTACCTTTGCCGCCGCTCTCGCTCCCATGAATCGTCATCCTGGCTTGATGGAGCTTTTTTTTATCGAACCGGTATTGGAAGAGGAACGGGAATCCTTTGAACGAGATATGCGTCGCCATCTGCGTAATGATGGGTTCAAGATTGATTCGGATGAGAGCCGTGATGAGTATTTTACGGTCTCTTATCATTATGCGGTTGATCCGATTCATACTCTTTTTCCATCGGGTCATGACCTCTCCGCTGAAAAAAGACGCCGTCAGACCTTGCAACACTCTCGTGATTCGGGATCTGCATTTTTTTCCGCGCCTTTTGTTCGTAAAACCTCCAATGGAACCGTTCAAACTGCACTATTGCGCGTGATTCCGGTTTATCGTCAAAGCATGCCTACGACCAATGCCGATGAACGGCGTCACGCCATGCTTGGTTGGGTTGCAACGGTTTATAATACCCAGGTTTATTTTCAGGAGCTGTACCGTAACGCCTCCGCGCTCATTCGCACGGAACTTTTTGACGGTCCAGCCTTGCGACCTACGGCACATATTTTTGACTCTCACGCGCTGTTAACCGATACAACACCTGATGAGGCTTGGTCGCGTACCGCCCGTGGTGGAGATGATGGGGGGATGTGGACCTATCGCTTCAGTCCGGCTCCCCAGTTTTTTCAATATTACTCCAAAAGTGAACCCATCATTGTCTTGATTGCGGGTGTTCTGATCAGTGCGGCCTTGAGTATTGCCTCATGGTCCCTAATCTCCAGTCGGGAACGGGCATTGGCTCAGGCGGTGGCTATGACTCGTGCCCATCGGGAAAGTGAGGAGCGATTGCATCGCACGGTTCTTTATGCCCCAATTCCCATCATGATTCATGCCGCCGATGGTGCGGTTATTTTAGTCAACCGTCGTTGGTCCGAGTTGTCTGGCCACTCTCACAAGCCTATTTCCACTTTGGCCTCCTGGGTAAGAGATGCCTTGCCCCCAGAAGAACAGCAAACCGCCATGGAAATGTTGGGAGCGACCTTTTCCCCAGAGGCTCCTTTCAAGGAGGGGGAGGTTACCATCATGCCAGGATCGGGTGAACGTCGCGTTTGGATGGTCCGTTCTCGTCCCATGGGTTCCATGGATGATCCCCGTGGCTTGATTATCACCATGGCCATGGATATTACGGAACGAAAAAAAGATGAGGCCATGCTTTTGGATGCCAAACTGGAAGCTGAGCAGGCCAATCGCGCCAAAAGTGAATTTCTGGCGACGATGAGTCATGAAATTCGCACCCCAATGAACGTCATCGTTGGGATGGCGGAGGTTTTAGAAGAGACCGATCTCTCGCCAGAGCAGCGGCAGTATGTCGGTATTTTTCGTCGCGCAGGCGATAGTTTGTTGGATTTGATCAACGACATCCTGGATCTTTCCAAAGTGGAATCGGGTCGGATGGAACTGGATCGTGCGCCCTTCCAATTGCGTGAAACTCTACAAAGAATCATGGATATTATGGTGGTGAGGGCCAGGGAGAAGGGACTCGCATTGACTCTGGAACTGGCCCCTAATCTCCCGGATTCTTATCTGGGA
The DNA here is from genome assembly GCA_015232825.1 of Magnetococcales bacterium. Classification (GTDB taxonomy): domain Bacteria; phylum Pseudomonadota; class Magnetococcia; order Magnetococcales; family Magnetaquicoccaceae; genus Magnetaquiglobus. The sequence continues at coordinate 12,954 of JADFYY010000068.1, read as the reverse complement.
GATGCCAAACGGTTGCGACAGGTACTCATCAATCTCATTGGAAATTCCATCAAGTTTACCCATACAGGAAAAATATCCGTGCGCATTGCGAATGTAGATGGCAAGCTTCAGTTTGTCGTGCAAGATACCGGGATTGGAATACCCAAGGAGAAATTGTCAGCCGTATTTGAGGCCTTTACCCAGGCCGATGCCTCTACAACCCGTCAATATGGTGGCACGGGATTGGGTTTGGCCATCTCGCGTCGTCTTGTGGATCTGATGGGGGGAGAGATGGAATTGGAAAGCGAATTGGGCAAAGGGAGTGTTTTTCGTTTTTCTGCCTGCTTCGAGGTGTGCGAGCCATTGGCAGACGCGATAACCGTGATGCCAGAAGAGGTGGTGGCCACAGTGACTGAGGAAGCCAGTCAGGAGGGGTTGGCCATTTTGGTTGTGGATGACTCGGAGGACAATATTTTGCTGGTGCGGGCGTTTTTGAAAAAAACACCACACCGTTTGACCTTTGCTGGCAATGGTCAGGAGGCGGTGGACAAGATCACCTCTGGGGCGATATTTGACGTGGTGTTGATGGATGTCCAGATGCCGATCATGGATGGTTACGCTGCAACCAGGGCCATTCGTGTTTGGGAGCAGGCCAACAACCGTCCAGCGGTGCCGGTGATTGCCCTGACTGCGCATGCCTTTGCGGAAAATGAACGGCAGACCTTGGATGCCGGTTGTTCTGAACACCTGACCAAACCCATCACCAAGCCCCGTCTGTTGGCAGCTATAGCCCGTTATGGAACTTAAAGGGGAAGATTTATGAGGTGAAACGGAGTTCCTTGGCGTCCATTGAGAGGATTTCCATGCCGTAGAGAGTGGTCAACTGCTCGCCAGGATCGGATCCGTAATATTGATGGAGTTCCCACCGAATCACCTTGGCCAGTTCCGGCGTCAGATGCACGCCCATGGCTTGGCGTCCATCGGCCTCAAAAGTGGCTTGCTGGGCTAAGATTTGCTTGACTGTTTCCATGATTCTTCATCCTTGAGAGTAACGAAAGAGGCGGTGCAATCGTGCCTCTTTCGCTGGATGTTTGTAAAGGGATTACGCCTGTGACTCACTGTGGTCAAGATTTTTGGCCAGCTTTTGCTTTTTTTTGGCCAGTTTCTTTTCAGCACGAGCCACTTTTTTTTCATCTTTGGAGGTCTTTTTGGCGGATTTAATCGCGACCTTGGTCTGTTTCAATTGGGTCTTGATCGCTTTTTTTTCTGTTTTTAACGTGCTTAATTGCTCCTGGATCGTTGTCATGATACCCCCTCACTCGTTGGTAGTTGGAATAGAGATTTTAAATTGAAATGTACACCATATTTTTTCTATATTCAAGCGGCAAGATTAAATCCAGGAATGGTTTGGGGGCAATCTTGCTCGCAAAAGAGTGTCACCTCCTCATCTGCGTTATAGAGAAGACAACGAAGAATGAAAATCAAAATTTTTATAACGGATGACCATTTTGTTGTTAGGAAAGGTATAGCCGCCATTCTTGCCAATGAAACCGATATCCATGTGGTCGGTGACAGTGGCAGTGGTCGGGAAACAATCCGTCAACTCACGGATCATGACGTCGATATTTTGTTGCTGGATATCAGCTTGCCAGACATGAATGGTATGGATGTCTTAGAGCGTATTCAGGTGGAGCGACCCCAACTGCGGGTGGTGATTTTTACCATGTTTGCAGAGGACAGCTTGGCAACTCGTTTTTTGAATGCAGGCGCGTATGGCTATTTGACGAAGGAGATGTCTCACGAACAAATCATCGATGCCATTCGTCAAGTTGCCAAGGGAAATCAATACGTAGCACCCACCTTGGCGGTTAAATTGCAAGCCAAAAGTCAAGTCATGCCCCACGAATCCCTGACCAATCGAGAGTTTACTATTTTTCTTAAAATTGCCGAAGGCTTTCCTCTGCACGCGATTGCCGATGAACTGCACCTTGCCCCCAGTACCGTCAGTACATACCGTTTGCGCATTTTGGAAAAGATGGGCATGACCACCAACGCCGATTTGGTTCGCTATGCCACCCAGCACCAGCAGATCGTTTGAGTTGGTTAAAAAATGAGAAGATCTTTCCGATCCAGTCTGGTACGCCGTCTTGCCATTTACGTTGGACTGGGGATGGTGTTTGTTTCGATGCTGATGGGAGTTCTCTCCTATTATTTTTTTTCTGCCCATGTTTTTGCAGAAGCCATCAGTTTGGAACGGCAACTGGTTCAGACCATTGCATCTCAAGCGTCCGTTGGGGCCTTTGCCAAAAATGAATTCATCTCCACGGAAGTAATCCAGGGATTGTTGCTTAATCGTTTTATCCAGGGGGTGCGCATTTCATCTCAGGATGGATTCTCGGTCGAGCAGACCAAAAAGTCTGGTCTGGATTTCGCGGATGCGGTCATTCATCCTCTGTACTCACCAGTCTATCCAGAAGAATCCATCGGAATTATCCATGTTATTCTCGATTTCGATTCTATCCGTAAAAAAAGTACGAATGAGGCATTGCTCAATACTGGTTTGATGTTGTTTTTAATTTTAATTGCGGTTATTATTTTGGTGACCATGTTTCATCATCTGCTGGGTCAGCCAATCGCTCGGCTGGTCAAAGAGATGGCCGAAATGAAGCCCGGCAACGGGAAACGTTTATCCCTGGATGAACGTCATGTCACCGACGAAATTGGTCTTCTCACCCGCAGTGTCAATAGCCTGATGAATACCACCGATGAGGCCCTGTCCTGGGCTAGACGGTTCAGTGACGCCTTGGATAATGTCTCTTCTTATATATATATCAAAGACAAAAATCATCAATATGTTTACGCCAATCGTGCGGTATTGGAGTTTTTCCACTGTTCCTCTGAAGAGCTGTTTGGCAGTAATGATCACCAATTTTTCCCCCAAGAAACGGCGGACAAGCTTTGGGAGATGGATAATCGGGTTTTGCTTAATGGGGAAAACCTTCATGGGCCTCTCCACGTTCACCCGTTTGATTTGGATAGTCTCGTCTTCTGGGATGTCAAACAACCCATCTTTGATGAAAATGGAGAGATCTGGGGGTTGTGTGGGATCTCGACGGATATTACCAAACGTAATCAATTAGAAGAACAGCTCCGTCAGGCCAAGGAGTATGCCGAGGAGGCCTCTCGAATCAAGGGTAAATTCCTGGCCATGATGAGTCATGAGATTCGTACACCACTCCATGGGATCATTGGCATGGCGGAAATGCTCGCCCATACCCCATTGAATCCTTGGCAACAAGAGATTCAACGCTTGATCGCCCAAACTGGACGTGCCTTGACGGACATTGTGACAGGCATTCTGGATTTTTCAAAAATCGAAGCAGGCAAACTGGTGCTGGAGCAGAGTTCGTTTTCTCTTAGCTCCATGTTGGCCGACATCGAGAGCCTGTTTCACCATCAGGCCGTAGAAAAAGATCTCTACCTGACTTGGCAGGTCGATGAGAGTGTCCCAGATTTTTTGCGTGGTGATCTCTTTCGCTTGCGTCAGATCTTAACCAATCTGGTCAGCAACGCGATCAAATTCACACGTCTAGGGGGGGTCCGAATCCAGGTGAGTCTCGACGGAGAGGGTGAGGTCGGGGGGGGCTGTGCGGTTTTGTTGCAAGTCGTGGATAGTGGTCTTGGTATTTGTGAGCAGGATCTCGTGCGAATTTTTGAGCCGTTTGTTCAAGCCAATTCCTCGTTTTCTCGTACTTTTGGTGGCACTGGCCTGGGACTGACGATTTGCAAGCAGTTGGTGGAAGCCATGAATGGGCGGATTGAGGTGTCGAGTATTCAGGGGAAAGGGACGACATTTACTGTTCGACTGGTATTGGAGAAGGGGGAACCGCATGAAACCATCCTGCCAGATCTCCCTTTCTCGCCACTTTCACTGCTGGTTGTGGAAGATGATGCTGTCAATCGGATGGTTATTCAAAACCTGCTAGAATACGATGGATATACCGTGACGGCAGTGAGCAAGGGTTCCGATGCCTTGAAAAGGCTAGAAGTTGAACCTTTCGATGTTGTGTTGATGGATCTGCATATGCCAGACATGGATGGATTTGAAACGACTCGTTGCATTCGGATGCTTCCCAATCCAATCGCTCAGATTCCGGTTATTGTTTTGACCGCCGATACCACCGAATTTTCTCACGACTTAATCCGTCAAGCTGGTGTTGATGCCGTGGTGACCAAGCCGTTTTCTTTGCCTAAATTGCAGGAGCTTTTTGTTCAAGTTTTGGCACCCGGAGAAAAAAATCCATTCGTGGTCAAGCCCATTCCCATTTTGTCTCCAGTTATGGCAGAGTCTGAAGCGGAATGGATGTGTTTGGAGAAGATTGATGGTTGGCAAAAATCGATTGGAGATGAAAAATTTATCCATTTGCTGAATGAATTCAAGCAAAGGGAAATGCAGGCTTGTCATGAAATGGTGGTTTGTTTGGAGACGGGAGACCTGAAAAAATTGGCCAGCTTGTCCCATGGTCTTAAGGGGGCCGCTGCTTTTATGGGAATGACTCGGCTTTCGGCCCTGAGCGGTCAGATCAATGGGCTTGCGCGAATTTCCGATTCAGTCAATGAACATCAACAGTTAAGAGAGTGGGTTGTAAGCTGTCTGGAATTGGTTAAGCACTCTTGTAACGTCATTGAACACTGGCTTTTGAAAAAACCCTTAGAAAGTTAGGCCATTCCTGGGGAGGCGGTGAACCGCCTCCCCAGACCCCTCCACCCTTTTTTTTTAATAATTATAAATTATTAGGGGTCCAGGGGGATTATCTCCCCGGTTTGGCCGAAAAGATGATCCAGTTTCATTTTTTTGTTGCAATTTGGATTGTGTTGTAGTATTTTGACTACAAACGAAACGATTGCTATAACCAAGATGCATTGATAACATGAATATGTATCCGAAATTGTCAATCTGTTAATATTTACAAATAAAAACAACAAATTACCTCGCTGTAATGGCAGATCGGAGCCCCTATGTCCCTCATTGATGACGAATCCTCAGTTGACATGATCCAGGAACCCCCCAAGGTGGATCGCCGCCGTCGGCCTGGACGCCGTGTTGAAATTCTTCAGGCCGTCATGTCGTTACTGGAGAAAGGCAATCGCCGTGTGACCACAGCGGATCTAGCCGTTGAGGTTGGTTTATCTGAGGCGGCACTCTATCGTCATTTTACCGGCAAACAGGCCATCTTTCAGGCACTGGCCGAATATCTGCGGGATCATCTTCTCAGGCCTGCCGGTCTGATCACCGATGGGGGATCCCCACTGCTTCAGTTGCGACGATTGTTTGAATATCATCTCCGTTTTTTCTCGGAGCATCCAGGCCTTTGTCGGATTTTTTTGATGGAAGAGGTGGTGGTGACCCGCTCTGAAAGCAAAGAGATGAACAAGGTTCTTAGTGAATATAGCAACCAAGTAAAGCAGATCATGGCGGCGGCCCAGGAGGCTGGAGAGTTGCCCGGAGATCTTGATTTGGGTCAGGCCACCAATTTTTTGGTGGGGTTGATTCAGTCGTCAACCTTGCGTTTTGTTATCAGTGGATTTACCGCCCACCCGACAGGTGAGGCTTCGGTGTTGTGGACATTTTTCTGTCGCGGTGTTGGCTTGGTAGAGAAAACACCCGCTCCATAGATTTCCCATAAGGAACATTTCTGAAGTACAATAACGCCTGCATTATAATGCCATTCACGAGGGAATGATGCAAACAAAATTTTGTTGCAGTGCAACAAAATTTTTTCCAGTTTGTGCATGAATCGTGTATAATCCCTATGTTTCGATCCAATTGGCAGTAAAGAGTTAATATTAAGATTTTCTAATATTGTTGATCTTCAATATTAGAAAAATCTAATACTCTGCCGATGGATCTGTTCTATGGATGACGCATTGACGGCACAAGGTGTTGTTATGAATAAGATTATGTCGGTTCCGTTTGAGATCGTGGTGTTTGTATGGAGTCGTGCCATGGTCCTTCAGGATTCGCCAGGGGTTTTCCCGGTGGATTGGCATCGGGTCGTGCGAATGAGGGAGCGTTGGCTTGTTGAAGTCAAGTGGTTTTGGCTATGGAAGTTTTTATCTGAGCAGGCGTCCACCCTCTTTTCACCGGTTCTGTTTATCCGTTCACTGTTGCTTGTTGTGGGCATTTTTTTCTTGGCCAGTGGGTATTATCCATTGCATCTTTCCATGATGAGCGCAAATTGGGCGGTTGTGGAAGGTGAAATTACTCAATCCACTCTTCTCTCTTTGACGGAGCGCGAGGGTGGATTCATGTCTCGGCTGTTTTACCGCTCTCAGGTAGAGTATGAGTATGTTATTCATAATCAACGCTATCGGGGTACGCAGATCGAATTTGGGCTTGGGGATCAACGGTTTTTTCTCAAGGAATTTGCGCAACGCATCACGCAACGCTACCCAGTTGGCAAGCCTGTCCGGGTATTTTTTAATTCGGACCAACCGAATGAAGCGGTACTGGAATGTACCCCTTCTGCGGGGGGGTGTTTGTTGTTCATGATGATTGGTATGGTTTGTATTGCGGTTCGCAATTTTTTCGTCAAGAGATGATCCGTCATGGAGACCTATAAGTTGGTATTGCCGGAACATTTGAATCATTATGGCTATTTGTTCGGTGGCCAACTATTGAAATGGGTAGATGAGGCGGCTTACATCGCGGCCCGGTTGGACTATCCAAGCCGTGAATTTGTTACGGTGGGCATGGATCAATTGGCTTTTTTGGAACGGGTCAATCTGGGAGCGATTTTGCGGTTTGAAATCCATCGAGGTCATGTTGGCAAGACCTCGGTCAATTATCAGGTCACGGTGAGTAATGCCATTTTGCGTCAGGAACCGATTCGGGTGATTTTTTCGACCAGCGTTACCTTTGTTTGCATTGATGCGAATGGCACCAAGCAGGCTCTGCCATTGGATGAAAAAAGTCCGGTCGCTCTTGGTAAGGGAGAGCGACCGGACTCAATAAGAGATCTAACGGTGTGAAAAGGTTCGGATGGCAACCACCACATCCTTGGCCACCTCTTGCCCGGTATGTACCACAAATGCCACCAGATTGGTCATGGCGGTAACCAATACGGTCACCAGATCTTCAATGGGTACTGTGTCACAAGGAACATCTGGCGGTACCTGTTTTTCTTCGATCCGATCCGTAACCTCAAGGATCTCGACTTCGAGATGATGGTCTTGTATCATGATTTTTCAGGCATAAAAGGAGTCAGGATTTATGAGCTGACCTCTTCCAGTTCGCCTTTGGCTCCCAGTTTTTTTAGGTAATAATAGATACCGGTTCCAGAGGCGATCAGAATGCCTGCCAATAATACCGGTCCCCAGGTCGTCATGGTCAGTCCAACCCCTGTAGCCGTTTTGGTGGCGGCGACGGTGATCCCTTTGGCCGCCGGTTTGCCAATCAAGGCAACTTTTTTTCCTGCCAGGGTTGCATTTTTACTGACTAGGGCGGCCTTTCCACCGGTTGCACCCTTGGTAACTCCCCCTTTGACGGCCACGGCCTTGGTGCCTTCGGCTGCTTCTATTTCACCGGTCACGAGTGGGGCGGCTTTGGCAACAGGGGAGGCTCCCACAGTGCCACTATTTACAGTCATGGTTTGCTTGGCTGGTAGCATGCGTTAACTCCTGAAGGCCTTCTATCCGTCTGAATTATTTGACTTTGGTCTTTTCAATGAATTGTTGGACGTTTTTATCCAGAAAGGTTTTGAGTTCCTTTTGTCCCTGGCTCAACACTTCCATAGCACGCATGGCGTTGGCTTTCATGTCTTTGGCCACTTCGGCGGCAATTTCGGTTTGAGTGGTGAGGAGTTCTTTGGCTGACTTGGCAGAGGCCAGTTCATCCAATTGACGGGCACCCGTCGCATTGAATTCTTCAATGGCATCCAATTGTTGTTTTGCCAGCTCGCGAACCGTATTATCGTTAATTTTTTGCAGTTCAGTGATGGAATCAATCATCAATCTGGTCATTTCTGTCATTTTTTTGGTAATTTTGTCGCTAGTCATGTACGTATCCTTATCGTAATAGTGATCGTATTGGTGATTGGATGATGCAAAAAAATGTTGCGATGCAGCATAATTTATAATGAATTTATAGTTGGCGTCAAGTGTTTTTCGTAAGTCATCAAAAAAAATTGCTTTCTTGTAAAGATTTTTGTGAATTTTATGGTTGAAATTTTTGTTGAAGCGAGGAAACCGCTAAAATATGGTCAAAACCGCGCACCTTCCCTTGACGTGGGCTTGCAGGCTTGAGAAAACGCATGGTGACCAAAAAGAATTGGGGGATTTAGGGGAAAAGGGGGCTGTTCTGATGAAAACAGACAAGACCGAAGAGATTCCTGTGAATTTGGAGTCGCTCTCCAATGACAACCGGGTAGGTATTGTGTTGGCGATTGGGTGTTGTATGTTGGGTGTGGCTTTGGGTGATCTGATGGGGTGGGGGAGTTTCTTTTCTGAGGACGGTTTGGGCGTGATGATTGTTCGACCTTTGTTCTTGGGATTGGGGGCGATTTTGACGGTTCTCTCGGCGCAAAGGTTGCTTATTCCTGGCTGCAAACCCTTGTTGAGAATCAATTTTGGAGGGATTACGGACATCCGTTTGGTTACGGCTCCCATTCGATGGGGCTATATTGTGGAGGTCCGTCGTCCGAGCGGTTTTTGGCATTATTTATTGCCGGGGCTGATTTTGCAACTCGACGCCGAGTATCACGCCGAAGGGTTGGAGACCATTTGGTCTCGCTTGATTCACTTGCCTAGTCGGTTGCGCGGTGAAAATTTATTGTTTGTGGAGTGTGCCACGCTGGATCACTCCCCGGAACAAACCTTGCTGGCCATTCGTTCCCATCTGCGTAAGCGTCAACGGGGTAGAGGGCGACGTTGATTTTTATTTTCATAAGGTATTGGCGATTCGTCTGACGGCATGGATGAGCTGTTGTCGCTGTTGTTCTCCATGGTCGGCGGTCAGGGAGATGCGTAGTCGGGCCGTACCAATGGGTACTGTGGGCGGTCGGATGGCCATGGCCAGGATGGCCTCTTTTTTTTCTAGCATCTGGCTCATAGTTAGGGCCGACTCCTCCTTGCCCAGAATGATCGGGATGATTTGGGTGGAGGAGGTTCCTGTGTTGAGTCCTAGGGCGGCCAATTGCTGGCGGAGCTGCGCGGCGTTGGTCAACAGAGCTTCTCGCGTTTGGCCCAGTGTGGGCAATAGGGTCAATGCTGCGTCCATGGCTCCGAGAACGCCAGGGGGCAGGGCAGTGGAATAGATCAATCCTGCACAGTGGTTGATGAGGTATTGGCGCAATTCCAACGAACAGGCGGCATAGGCACCGAATCCCCCAAGACCCTTGCTGAAGGTTCCCATGATTAAATCCACGTCGTTGGCATGTTGGGCCCCTAGGCCGAATCCGTTCGGTCCGAGTACTCCGGTGGCATGGGCCTCATCCAGATAGAGAAAGGCTCCATAGCGATATTTGAGTTCGATCAATCCGGCCACGTCGGCTTGGTCACCATCCATACTGAAGACGCTTTCGGTGAGAATGAATCGGGGAGTGTGCGGCTGGGCATTTTTTTTAAGCAAGAATTCGAGGTGGTTCAGGTCGTTGTGGCGATAGCGGATTTGACGTGCGCCAGCCAAGCGACAGCCGTGATGCAAGCTGGCATGGTTGAGTCGGTCGCAAAAGACCAAGGGGGGATGGCGCAGGATGACCGGGTCTAGGAGTGCGGCCAGAATGGTCATATTGGCTTGAAATCCAGAATTGAACACCAAGGCTGCAGCTGTGTTTTTGCCGTGGGCCAGACGGGTTTCCACCTGCTCGAACAGCTCCAGATTGCCGCAAACCAGTCGGGAGGCTGTGGCTCCGGTTCCCCATTGGGCGGTCCACTCTTGAGCGCGTGCGATCAATAATGGATGGTTGGCCAGTCCCAGATAATTATTGGATGAGAAGTTGATCAGGGATTGTTGGTTTTTTTGGATCGACCCTTGCCAAGAGGGACCAACCGGCTGCAATGTGCGTAACTGTCCATTTTGTGCGCGTTGTTCCAGAAACGTTTTGTAGGCTGACCCAGTCATTTCAGGGTTTGCTCCGGCAGAAGACGCCATTGTCGCAGGATATAGGCTTCTAGGGGTTGAAAGCGGGACTTGTAGCGCATTTTTTGGGAGTCGGCGATCCAGTATCCCAGATAGAGCCATGGCAAGCCTAGGCGCAAGGCCTGTTCGATCTCCCACAGAATGGCGTAAGATCCCAAGCTGCGGTGATTTTCGTCGGGGTCGAAAAAGGAGTAGACGGCAGAAAGAGTGTTTGGGAGTTGATCCATGACGGCGGTAAGGAGCAAACGCCCTTGCAGACGAAAATCGATAAAGCGTACTGTACACCACTCTGAGTGGAGAAAATCGTAAAAATCCGTTTCACTGGGGTTGGCCATGGGGCCATCGGCGTGGCGACTATTCAGGTAGCGGCGGTAAAGGTCAAACCGTTCTGCGGTGAAGACTGGCTCTTCTTGATGGACTGTGAGATCCTGATTGCGTTTGATAATGCGCCGCAAGGAACGGGACGGGTTGAATGCGGCCACGGGCAGGCGGACTGGAATGCAGGCTGTGCATTCGGCACACCAGGGACGATAGACGATGGTACCGCTACGACGGAAACCGATGGAGAGCAAATACTCGAATTTGGCCATATCCATGGGTGTGGTTGGGTCCACATAGAGCGTGGCGGCCATCGGGTCGGGAAGATAACCGCATGCATGGGGTTGGCTTAATAAAAGCTCTGGTTCCCAGTACTCTGGAAGGAATGCGTGTTGTTGTGTCATAAGCGGCAGCCTTGCAATCTTGTTGGAAAGGACGCACCATAACGATCATTTGCCAAGGGGGTTTTCGTTTCATGTTTAAGGGTACCACCATTTTGTCGGTACGTCGCGGTTCGTCTGTGGTCATGGGCGGGGATGGACAGGTTACATTGGGATCCACGGTGATCAAGGCCAATGCGCGCAAGGTCCGTTTTCTCAAGGAAGGCCGGGCGTTGGCTGGTTTTGCTGGTTCCACGGCGGATGCTTTTACTTTGTTTGAGCGTTTTGAGGCCAAACTGGCCAAGCATGGGGGTATTTTGACTCGTGCTGCGGTGGAGTTGGCCAAGGATTGGCGCATGGACCGCATGTTGCGCCGTTTGGAGGCGATGTTGGCGGTGGCTGATGCTTCGGCTAGTTTATTGATCTCTGGGACTGGGGACGTATTGGAACCGGAGGAGGGGATTCTTGCCATTGGTTCGGGGGCTCCCTTTGCATTGTCAGCCGCACGTGGCTTGTTGAGACATACCGATCTTTCGGCTCGCGAGATTACCGAGCATGCCTTAGGCATTACCTCTGAGATCTGTATTTATACCAATTCAAACCTGATTATTGAAGAGTTGTGAATGTCCGAATTTACGCCCCGTGAGATTGTTTCCGAGTTGGACCGTTTTATCATCGGTCAGGATGATGCCAAGCGAGCTGTTGCCATTGCCTTGCGCAACCGGTGGCGACGTCAGCGGTTGGATCCTGACATGCGTGATGAGGTCTATCCCAAAAATATTTTGATGATTGGTCCTACGGGTGTTGGCAAGACTGAGATTGCCCGTCGTTTGGCCAAGCTTTCCGATGCTCCGTTTCTCAAGGTAGAGGCCACCAAGTTCACTGAGGTGGGTTATGTGGGGCGGGATGTGGAATCCATCATTCGCGATTTGACTGACATGGCGGTCAAGATGTCCATGGAGCGTTCTAAGCAGGATGTGCGGCGTCAGGCTGAGGATGCGGCGGAAGAGCGGGTCTTGGATGCTTTGTTGCCTGGTGTATCGACTTCTCAAGCGGATATGGAGTCGAATAATCCATTGATCATTTCGCCAATTCAGGACACATCCAATACCCGGCAGAAGTTTCGCAAGATGTTTCGGGAGGGCAAGTTGGATGAGCGCGAGGTAGAGATTGACATTCGCGAGGTACGCAATGGTCCCACATTGGAGGTTTTTACGCCTCAGGGCATGGAAGGGATCAATTTGCAGGACATGTTGGGTTCGGTTTTGGGTGGAAGTCGTTCGGCCAAGCGCAAGGTGACGGTCAAGGAGGCTTTCAAGTTGTTAGTGGATGAAGAGGCTGGCAAGTTGGTGGATCGGGAGAAGAGCAAGCGTTCGGCTTTGGAGCGGGTGGAGCAGTCTGGGATTGTTTTTTTAGACGAGTTGGATAAGGTGTGTGCCCGTAATGGAGAGACACGGGGTGGTGCGGATGTTTCGCGGGAGGGGGTGCAGCGGGATTTATTGCCATTGGTTGAGGGTACTACTGTGAGTACCAAGCATGGCATGGTGAAGACGGATCACATTTTATTTATTGCCTCTGGGGCTTTTCAGATGGCCAAGCCGTCTGATTTATTGCCAGAGTTGCAGGGACGTTTGCCCATTCGGGTTGAATTAAAGAGTTTGGGGGCCAAGGAGTTTGTGAGGATTTTGACTGAACCGGAAAATGCTTTGACTCGTCAGTATGCGGCATTGTTGGCTACTGAGGAGATGAAGTTGATTTTTTCTGATGATGGGGTACGTGCTTTGGCGGAGATTGCCGCCAAGGTTAACGAGACCACGGAGAACATTGGTGCGCGTCGTTTGCATACCGTTATGGAGAAGTTGTTAGATGAGATTTCATTTACGGCCCCGGATCGGCGTGGTGAGGAGGTTGTCATTGATGCGGCGTTTGTGCAGCAGCAGTTGAAGGATTTGTCTGAAAATGAGGATTTATCCAGGTATATTTTGTAAACGGCTGTAACTATTAAAAAAAAAGAGAGGGTTTGGGAGATTCATCTCCCAAGGTTTTGCCTTTGCCTTTGCCTTTGCCTTTGCCTTTGCCTTTGCCTTTATGCCTTTATGCCTTTGTGCGCCTTGTAATCGGTTTTTTTTTCGCGTCCTG
>JADFYY010000067.1 GCA_015232825.1 Magnetococcales bacterium | reverse complement strand
GTTGCCTCTGGGACACCATGGCGCAGCACGATGTAGAAGGCTGGTCAGGCTGTTTCGTTACTGCCTCGGAAAAGAAAGTGCGCATCTTGCATCCGCAGCAGTGATCAAGTCAATCTTCTTCCTGCGCTTTAAATTAGAGGTCGATCAGGGTTTCCGTAATAATACCACATCCTTAACCGGGACTTCACAACGCCATCCGTAACTCTCCGCAATAAAGCGTAACGTAGCTTCCCGATAAAAAACCACATGCGTCTGATCCGCACGATAACGCCAACCGGCAAAACCGGCATCATCCCCATGAAAACAGGTCATAATTGCCAGCCAACCACCCGATCTGACCAGTGTGACAAGACGATCAAACTCTTCGGCAGGCCGATGAAAATGTTCGATTGTCTCGGTACAGGTGACAAAATCATAGTACTGTTGGAGTGGTGCAGGATCGGGATAAAAAAATGGATCATAAAGGGCCATTTCATGGCCTGCGTCACGCAACATCATGACCAAAACCGGAACCGGACCGCAACCATAATCAAGACCAGAGGAGCCTGAGGAGAGTCGTGTCAGAAGCGGGTCCACAAGTCGAGACAAAAACCGGCGATACCCCAGATCGTTTGGGTCGTTCTGATGGAGAAGGTAGCGGTTGTACTCTTCCGAGCGCGAAGGACGGTGTCGAGGATCCAAAAAACGGGCTTCGCAAATCTCGCAACCCCAATAATCCCGCCCACCAACCGACAAAAAAAAACGCAGATCCCTTGACCGACAGACTGGACAAGCCTCAAGGGTGGGGCCAGAGTCGGTCCTCAAGATCTGCGTCCAGTTTTCCTACAGTTTTTGTGCCAGCATGCTAACACCGGGCAAAGGCCATGTCTTGGCAAGCAGAACAGAAACCAATCCAGCCAACGACATAAGCATGATGGCCATAACCGATGCGCTGAAGAAAAACGCCCCTACTATCGGAATATGGAGACTAAATATGGCCAAAACACCCCAAATCCACAACACCAATCCTTGCCGCGCATGAAAATTGACAAATGCGTCATCACGGCGGAGGATCATTGGCACCAGACACAAAACGCTCATATAGCTCAACAGTGCCATCGGCTTGATACCAGAACCCATATTAAAGCTCCCTGATCAGAAGATTCTTAACATTTTTTAGACGATCCAAGAATGGTCTTACCCATACAGATCACCACGCATCCCCAGCAACCAAGCAACCCAACCACAACCCCCGTTGTCCCTAGCACGACCTTACCCACTCCTTGCAGCACACTCCCCACCCCAGACCCAACAGAGATCGAAGGTCTGATAACGGACTTCTTTCGATTACCCGTCACCCAAGGATTCCGAGCCCTGGAGGCCCTTGCTGCGGCCTCCCGATCTTGGACCAATGGTTCCAAGGAGTGGGACTTCATTCAGCTTGCGACCTCTTCCAAACCACCAGCCGATTTTCTTTTCATGTAGCCATAAACGCCCACCCCCAAGGCCGTCAAGGCACCGACGAGCAAAACAGGGCCCCAACTACCCAGACCAAGTCCCAATCCCAAACTGGTACCACTACCCGTCCAGATCGTTCCCTTGGTTGCCATAGAGGCTGTTCCTTTGGCCACCGCCGCGCTCTTGGCGGCAACTGCGGGAGCAGGTGTGATGGCTTCGGCAATAATCAAAGTGGATCCACCCTTGGCGGCCGCCACACTGGCCCCACCCACTGCCAGTTTGGTTGCCACTCCAGTGGCTGGTTTGAGTACCAACCATTTGCCTGCCCCATTTCCCACGACCGGTGAGTGCAAAATGGTAAAGGTTTTACCTACAATGGATTTCACGCCAGTCGCACCTGCGACACCAGCACCAGCCTCAACCTGCATGGCCACAATGCCCTTGCTGGCGGCTGCGGCAGTGGCATTGGCTGGTTGCAAAAAGAGCCATTTGCTCAAACCAGTACCCGCTGTGGAGGCTTTGACCACTGTGAACTGATTACCCACCAGAGAGGAGAGTTGCGCTGCATTTCGGGTACCTTCCACCTTGGCCATGAGCAGAGAAGATGCGGCTCCCGCCTTGACTGCGGCCCCGGCTCCCGTATGCAGACACAACCAAGAACTGGTGCCACTCAGAACGGCAGGGGCTTTGCCCACAGTCACGGTTTTACCCACCAAAGATGGCAACACCGTAGCCTGTTTGATCCCTTCTAGTTTGAGAGCCACCATGCTTCCCGCCGCTCCCTCCTTGGCTGGAGCCAAAAAGAGCCAATTGGAAAACCCATTACCAACGGGAACAACCTTGCCCACGGTAAATGATTTTCCTGCCAACCCTGGCAAAACGGACGCATATGCGTCACCCACTTGCAGTAAAACGGTATCGATTGCCATACATATCCCCATTATTGGAGTAGTGAAAAGTAGTGTCAGAAAGTTTAGTTCACCACAGCGACACTTTGACGCAATTTGTTGCCACTGTCAATTATAAAACAGGTTCAACCATCGGTTAACTCATTCAAATCAAATGGGCATCTGGATCACAATGTCGTGACACTTGATGCACCGGCCAGAAGGGGGATGCGGAATGGTGGAGTTGGGCAAAATCGGCGGACCAACCTTGTGATAGGTTGACAACTTTTCCCACACCTTTCCCACTGGCGTGATGGACTGACTGCCCGGCGGTGGACCGCCCTTGAACAGATGACAACGAATGCATGGTCCCCAATCCCCATGAGGGCGAGCCTGTCCAGGCACAATCTGGGGAATGCGTCGCACCACCATCTTACGGGTTTTCTGTTCAACCACCAGATCTTTCACGGTTCCGGTAATCGTGGGTTGAGTGGGTTTAGGCATACTCCCCAACACCTCCCCTTCCAGACGACGCGAAAGCCGATCCGCTCCCACAAAATCCAGCACCCCGGCCAAGGGGTGCAACCATTTCATCAAAGGCTCATGAAAGAGATACCCTGCGGTCAGTGCCATTGTGATGAGTACCGGCCAACCAAACCGCTTTAAATAATCTGGTTTTTGTTTTTTTTTAGGGTCCATGGGATCTACCGGAGTTGGTTGGACCAAAGGGCAAATCCCTCGTCATTGCGCATTTGGCAGGTCTGTGTGCCAGTCACGATTTTTTTTACATAAACCATAGGAGCGCGTTGCGCATCATCAAACTGGAAGCCAATCCCGGAGATCACCGCATCATGGGTCAACACACACCCCATATAGTGCAAAAACCACGCTGGTCCCACAGAAAGATGCATCTCCCCACCCTGGGGGTCGTGCAACCAGACATGAATCTGCCCATCACTGCCTGGGGTTTCGGATATCTGTTGAATGGGACCGTTAAAACGCACCTTAGGAGCCTGTTCAAAACGCATCAGACCTGGTTTGATCTGTCTTGCCCCAATCGGCGCGGGTTGAACCGTCACCACAGGAACCATTTGAGGCTGCTGCGCGGTTTGCGGTTGCCAAGCTGCGGAAGGAGGAGTTGGCCATGCCCCAGTTCGAGAGATCGCTTTGACCGACGAATCAGCCGCAGAGTCACGATCCCAAGCGTCGTCAGGAAACAAAGCGACCGCGATCAACGCCCCTGCGGCCAACAGACCCAACAATCCAAACCACTCTTCGATCTTCATGAATCACTGTCCCTTTGTCGGCGCAGTTGGGAGAGACGGCTCCTTCTTGGATAGACCCGGTTCCCCATATGGCAGCAACCGATTGAAAAAATCCGTTTTCAATGAAGGAATTCCGTCTTCCCCAGAACCCACACGGAAATATTTCTCATAACCAAATCCCGTATACCGCGCCAATAAATACCATGGAAAAGAGCTGATCAAGGTATTATATCCCTTGACCTCGGTATCAGTCTCGATCCGATTGATGACAATCTGTTCTTCAATTTCCAGCAACGATGCGATCAAATCCTTGTAGGTAGTGGAGGACTTAATGTTGGGGTACTGTTCCACCACAGCCATCATGCGCGACAGATTGCCAGAAGAGGCCGCAGCCAACAAGGCATTGGCATCCATTGTCTTTCCAGGAGAGGCGAGTTCGGTCGTAGGGCCTCCTCCCCCCGGCTTGTTGAGATCCTGCCGCACATCCGCGACATGACGAAAGACTTCCCGTTCCAACTCCGCATGGTTCAACGTCAGGTTCACCAGATTGGCGAACAGATTGCTACGCCGTTGCAATGCCGTTTCAACATGACCACGAGCAGACTGCACCCGTTCACGCAAAGTCACAAACATATTGTAGTTATATAAAGTCGTCGAAGCCAATAAAAGGATCACCCCAAAAGCGACAAAAATAAAAACCGCCCCGGCCTTGATTTGTGGCAGTCGCAACCGCTTGGATTCGACCTCTTCCTTGTACAACTGGCGCATCAATCCCTTCATGCGCCGAATCCGCTCTTCGTTTAGCGGTTCATTATCCAAATCTTCCAAACCCGTGGTGGCCATACTAACAACCTCTAAAACTCATCTTCAGGACTCTTTTTCCCGGAGACGCGCACAATGTGATTGAATGTTGATACGGCAAAACCCGCCACAAAGGCCCCCAACAAGGCCAGAATCATGGGCATTTCCACCGGTGAACCGAACACAAAACGAACCGAGATCACATGCATGTTCTGCGAGGTGAAAATTAACAAAAGAATTGCCAGAATCAATGAGAATACAAGTTTGACCACTCTGCCTCACCCACACCCCATTCAAAACCACATCACCATTGTGAACCATCAAGCTGTAAAGGGGCGGCATGGTCGCTTCACGCCACACCGCCCCCAATACACAAATCCATCACGAAAAACTACAGCTTCGAGGCCCAATCCCCAACCACAGGAAACTTCCAAGCCCGACCCAGCAGCACGGAAATGACGCCCACCACAGAGAGAGCCAAACAGGCAAATGAGGAAAAACGGAAAAAGAGATTCCCCAATCCCGGCACCAACAAGGTATAAATGGCAATCACTTCCCACATCCAGAGGATGACACCCTGGCGCGCATGAAAACGCACATAGGCATCATCCCGGTTCATGATCAAAGGCACCAAACTCAACACCCCAAAATAGCTCAACAAAGCCATAATTCTAGTCGATACCGATGCATCCCGTTGCAGCATTTCTTCTTGCATTATCCTCTCCCGATAAAAAAATTCGTTACGCGCCCACCTTCTCACCGATTTGATCCCAATATTCTGGGGGCAATTCCGTGGCAAGTTTCAAGGCACCCTCTGCACCAGCGAAATCGGCATCATTGGCCAACGTGACTTTCACATGACCATAATCACTCAAATAGGCCTCAATCATGGAGCCCAAACCCCGAATACGCGATCCGCCGCCAGCCAACACTAGGTTGGCCAAGGCCTCGGACTGACACTCTGGATCAAACAACAACAGCATCCGCTTGACATTCTCCACGATGTCCCCAAGAATCGTCTCGCAGGTCACCCGAACCGCCTCGGTCACATCGACGTCAGCCGGTTTGCCATTAATCCGCAAAGGCACCACGACATTTTGCTCAGGCTCTCCCACAAACCCATACCGCTCCTTGATGGTCTGGGCCAAATGACGATCAATCTGCACCCCAGAATAGGAGTCCCGAATGGCCGTTTCCAAAAGTCCGTCAATGTAGTTGCCCCCTTTCAGCACACTCAACTGACTCTCTGGTCCAGGAACCGTTCCCCGCATGGCGCACACGTCAATGGTGCCAGCTCCGACATCAATGACAATGGCATTGTTGAGCTTGTTCTGTCCATAGGCCACCATGAACGGTTCCGACACCACCATGGCGATATCCATGAGGTCTTCGGCAATTTTCAGCAATTGGCCCTTGTTGGAGACCGAGGCCCGCGCTGGAACGCCGATGATCCCGCAAATCTTGTCCCCGGCCTTGGGTTCGCACAGATCGATGACATGTTTCAACAATTCATGCGCCGCTTCCAGATCCTTGTCACTGGCTTCCTTTAAAACACCATCTTGCAATGGATAATAAAGATCCAGATAGGATCTTTTTTCAATAGCCTCGGCCCCGATCACCTGCGTCCGGTTCAGGATTTTCACCCCGATGATATCCCTGGGATATCCCACCACAGAGTGAACCAACGTCTTGAATTGACGGTTGCTCATCACCGCCGTGCGTGCCGTACCCAGATCAATGCCCAATAGCAAAGCTCTTTCGGTCTTTTTGGTCGTCATGACTCCCTCCGAGGTAACAAACGCCTGCATGGCTGACCTTCCACCAGGCCATTCAATTTCAATATTTTACGGCTTAACGCCGCCCCATGTATCCGCCACCTACCGAACGTCTCACCGTTCCTGCCGCACCGAGCAGGCATCCAACCGTTCCCAATGCAATGCCAATCCCACCCACCATAATCCCCCCCACACCCGAAAACAGGGAATGGGCACCATGGTAAGCCCTGCCACCCATACGATCATAAAAATCAGGGACAGCATGGATTCGATTCGGTTGTGGTGCCAACTTGCGACCCATGACCACCACACCTTCCGCCACATCTCCGAGGACATTCAATAAGCCAACCCCCAATGGTTCAACCGGCACCAAAGCCGCCGACTCTCCGCCAAGCGGTTTCTCCACAACCGGTTGTTCCACCACAGAAATTTCAACAATGGCGTCCACCAAACAGGGCTCAACTTCCTCAACCTTTTCAGGCGAAGCCACAACCGGTATTGCGACCACCCCATCCGGCTTAGCCTCCACGACCGTTTCTATCGGTGGGATAACCGGCTCTGGCACGGGCTTGATACTGGCATACTGCGGAACCGGCTTGTGCGTTTGGGAGAACTTTTCTAACCACACTTCGGTCCAAGGTCGTTCCATCTGTTGTTGTTCTAAAGAGGAGACCCGGCGATTCACCGTGGCCGTCGTCCCGGCCCCATCCGCTGACCTCGATTTTTTATAATACTCCTTGGGCATAATCCGTTGCAACGCCGCAGGCAAAGTGTCACCCAAGGCTTCTGGCAACGCATTTTTTAATGCCAAAGGCAGCATAGAAGCCAGCAATTCAGGCAATTCAGGAGGCATCGTCGCTTCAGGGATCGTCGTCGAATCGGTCACGACAACCGCTTCTGGCTCTTCATCAACCTGCGAAACCGGCTCAGAGCGAGTCAACCGCTCATCCACCCCTGAAACTAAAGCCGCCGCGATCAAAAAATCGGTCGCGGAACGAGAAGGTGCCGTCTCTTGCAAAAGTGCTGCGACCTTGACTGCGTGTTGCACGGGTTCCGGTCTCTCCACCGTTTCAACCGGATCAGGGAGCGTCAAAGGAATCGGTACCGCCACAAATGGGGTGGGAGGTTCACTCCCGTCAAAGGCACAACGAACCAAATCCGCCAAACTGGCCTCTTCTGGCTCTGACTCGAAAGGTTCCAACATCCCCGTTTCCGCCTGCGGATCGGTCCAGGTCTGAGTCTCAAATGGTACGTTGCGGTTCTTCCACAAATTCACAAAAGAGACCGGTTCCAAGGTTTCCTTGTGTCTGGGTGCAGGATCCAAAGAGTTCTCTTGTTCCACCCGCAAGGCTTGCCACACATCTCTAGCAACGGCGTCCGCGACCTCTTCTAGGCCAGACGACTCCCCATTAAACGAATTCATGGGACGCCATGACTTCTCCGCAGGAACCTCTTCCAAAGCCCCCTCGCAATCCTCACCACCCCAAGGAGACCCCTCAAACCTCGCAATGGATCCCATCATGACGACCCCTTACTCCTCTTTTACTTACATCAGGGTCGCAAATAACCGCTGATTATTCCGATCCACTTCCAACAAGATGGTCTTGCCGCCATTGGCCGCCTTAATGGCTTGATCCAATGTCGCCGCATCGGTAATGGGTTGCTTGTTGATAGAGACGATCACATCTTTCGCCAAAAGGCCAGCCAACTCCGCTGCTGTTCCAGGATCCACTTCCGCAACCAAAGCCCCGAACTTACCAGCCAACGCGGGTGTTTTCTTCTGCATGGCCGCATCAATGGGAGAGAGTTCCAACCCCATCCATTCAAATTCAGCCAAAGCCGGTTTCCCAACCCCCTTGACAGGAGGGGTCACGACGCCTGGAGAGACTCCCACAGGAGCAGGCACAGGATTCTGTGCGGCCACGGCAACCCCAACAACTCCAGGGGACTGGGGTGCGGCATTGGCCTGCTGTTGCACATAAGAGGGGGGTTTGCCCTTGATACTCAACATGAGATCCTGACGTTTGCCTTGACGGACAATAGAGACTCGCGCCTCATCCACATCTCCAGCCAGCAAAGCGGTCAAAAAGCTCTGAGGGTTGGTAATCCGCCGACCATTGAACTTAAAGACGATATCCCCGACCAAAAACCCGGCCTTGCCCGCCGCCGAGTCTGGCAACACCCATTGCACCAAGGCACCTTCGGTGTAAGGAGAGTTCAACTTTCCAGCCAGTTGGGCATCCATGGGCAGCAGGTCCAATCCCAACCATCGGGCCGAGCCATTAATCATCGGATCCGTGCCAGGAGTGCGCGGCAGAGGTGCGGTATTGATCCCCACAGCCCCACCCGGCGCAAAGGAGAAATTGGGATCCACATTTTGAATGGGATTGTTCATGGCAAAGGTGTTATCTTGAACCCCTGGAGCCAGCGGATTCACCATGGCCACAGGTTGACCTGTGGAGTTTTGCGGGATGAATTGATGACAACTTTCACACGGTCCGCGATCCTCATGAGGCATGACCGCATTGGCAAAGATGGGAGGAGCGGTTTTGGTTACATTGGCGGCAACGGTCTGACCCGGTGGCAAAATCTGATGACAGCTTTCACACGGTCCACGATCTTCATGAGGCATAACCGCATTGGCCATGATGGGAGGCGGAACCGCACCCTGAGCCGCCGCTTTCACTGCGGCCACCTTCTGAGGCATCGGAATGGTCTCTTCTAAAAACTCCACCACGCGATCTGAAGGTACGGCAAATCCAATACCCGCAAACGCCCCGGTCGGGGTATAAATGGCCGTGTTGATCCCAATCACCTCACCACGACGATTGACCAGAGGTCCACCGGAATTACCCTGATTAATCGCGGCATCCGTCTGCAATAGCCCCTTGTGAACCTGTCCTTCGATGGTAACGGTATTGCGTTTGCTAGAGATGATCCCCTGGCTCACGCTCTGAGAAAGACCAAAAGGACTACCAATGGCAATCACCGACTCCCCCACTAAGGTTCGTTCGCTAGAACCGAATGTGGCCGCTTGCAAGGAGCGTTGCGGAATGATCTTGAGTAGAGCCAACTCCCTTTGTTGATCCAAACGAATGACATCGGCATGATAACGATTGGTAGAACCATTGGGTTCAAAGGTGGTCACCCAGACTTCGTTGGCATTTTCCACCACATGATGATTGGTAATCACGTAACCATCTGTGGAAACGATGATGCCAGAACCGACACTCTCCAAAGCACGACCACTGAATGGATTGGCAAAACGCATGCCTTGTGATTGGGTTTGATCTTGAGGTTGGGTTTGAGCTTGCGCTTGAATCTGTGCCTGTGGTTGAGGTGCGGCGGGTTGAGGTGGAGGAGACGAACTGCCTGAGGGGACCGCCCGTGTGGCACTGACATTGACCACGCTTGGCATCAGAATTTGGGCTGCATTGGCAAACGAGCGACCACCACCACCCGTGGGCATCATGAAGGCGGCGGGCTGAACCGTGAGACCATTCGCCACATCGGTCACTGGGGCCACTGGCTTCGTTGTCTGATTTATCGCCTGCACACCCACGCCATGGAGATAATACTCCGAATACCAATAGGATCCAATCAAAATAAAAACGGCGATGGCACCGACGACATAAAAATACTTGCGAGTCTCTTTACCGCAATATAGGGCGTCTTTTGGATTCATGATACCAGTACTCTTCGAGGGCGACGTAATTTTTTCTCGGAGAAGTTGTCAAATCAATTGACAAAATCTTCCACAACTTTCTGTTGAGGCTCTGCCCGTGCATTCCGCTCGCGCAACTGCGTCACGCCAGCTCCCAAGGCGATAGGCCCAAGAATGATCAGGAGAATGGGGACAACCCCACGCAATACTTCGGTCACTGACCACCACCAAGCGGACAGCCCCCAAAGACCCAAAGCCAACATCACCAACCCAACCACGATACTCACCATTGCGACCAGACTCCTATACGAGATTTATCAAGACTCGTCTGCATACTGTTTCATGAGAACAAAACCATACCCCATGACCAAAAGATTGGCCACACCGGCAAAAACAAACGGCATAGCCGGTCCCAACCAATCAAACAGAAAACCACCCACCAGCAAAAAAAAGATGATCCCCAGACACCCCACCGTGTTGTAGGCCCCAAGCAAAGTGCCACGCATGGACTCAGGAGCCAAATCCAGCGTCAAGATCTGCGGAGCCAACAAACATCCCGCCTGCCCCAGACCTGTGATAAACGCTGGCAACAACACCCACCAACTCAAGGGATTGTCGATCAATCCCAAAGAGAGGAATCCACACCCAGAGAGAAGCAGACCCATCACGATACTCGGTACACGGCCAATCCGTGAGATCACCTCACCCCAAACAGGAATGGAAGCCAGCACCACCAAACCGATAAAACCGATCACCATCCCCGCTTGGGCTGCAGCTTCAGCATGGGTCATTCCCAACAGGTCGGCGAAATAGATACACCAAGTCATCAGAAACAACCCGATGATCACCATATCGTTGCGTGCGCAAAAGGCCGACAAAAAACTCAAGCGCAAAGCCTTTTCATCTTTAAGCAACCGGAGGATGGTTTGGATCGGTACCGCTTCCCTGGTATATTTGGGAGCCACATCCACCAAAAACCCATTGGCCAACCACGCGCCAAAAAAGGCAATCACCGCCAGTAACAACATGGAAAAGGTCAGGCCAGAATACCGGGGAATTTGCATCAAGACCGCATAAACCAGCGTAGCCCCAAAGGCCATCATGAAGCCGGTACGCGCCAAAAGACGGGGCCGACTTTCCACATCGGAAAAATCCCCAGTCAAAGTAGCGACCTGCGGCCAAACCGCCGTGGTTCCCAAAGACATGGCGGAACGCACAACGTAAAAAAAGGTCAATCCCCCAACGCCCAACATCGCCCCTAACTCCAGGCTGTATGGTAAAGCCAAAGCCGAGAGGCCAGACAAAATAAACCCACCCGTCAACAAAGGAATTCTGCCAAAACGATCCGACAAATAGCCAAGATAGCCCACAAACAGAAGATCGACCACTTCCGTGATCACCTGAATATTGGCATTAACGAACCCTGCGTTATCCCTAGCCAACCCCAACACACTACGCAAATAAAGAGGTTGCAAGGCCAACGCCAAGGTCATGAAGATCATGGTCAAGGCCGATAGCAAATACAAGGTATTATAATGACGTTCTTCTACTTTCACAGTTTCGCCGCCAAACGCCAGACCAAAGGCAATTTCCAATACCGAGATAACAACACGCCCACCATGCCTATCAGACTAAAAACGGAAATGAGAATAACGGAAACCCCAAAAAAGAAAGGCCCCAATCCCGGCAGGTGCAACGCAACAATGGCCAATAACCCCCACACCCACAAAACCAACCCCTGTCGGGCATGAAAATGAATATATTCGTCCTCGGAAGCAAAAATCAATGGAACCAAACATAAAATCGACATATAGCTTAAAAAAGCCATGAAACGGGACTTGAAACTCTTGGGCTGAACCAGGATCAAACGATATTCAGGAGATCGAGAACCTGTCAACCGCCGAAACATCCGAGTCAAAAAGAATAAAAAACCTGTTTCTTCTTTGACAGCCTTCCGCTTTCGAAAAAACATGGCCGATCCTCAACGCTCTATTTTTATTCCGGTACGGCCAAGCCATCCAGCGATGACCCAGCTTCGCTGTTGCGATACTGAAGATAACCGTAAACCCCCACGCCTACTGCGACAATTGTACCAACAAGCAACAGTGGTGCCAACTGCAACAATGGCAATCCCCATTTTCCAACTCCTAATTTGCTGCTTCCGGCCCAAATAGACCCTGTTTTGGCAACCGTTGCAACCGCTTTCTTGCCAGCCACGGAAGCACTTTGAACCACGCCTCCCGCATTGCCAATCGCCAGAGAGTTCATGGCCCCCCCCGCGCCTTGTTGCGTGGCATTGACCAAAGCCGTACCTCCAACACCGGCAACCGGACCCAGAGAACCCTGACTAAAAAC
This sequence comes from Magnetococcales bacterium, assembly GCA_015232825.1. Classification (GTDB taxonomy): domain Bacteria; phylum Pseudomonadota; class Magnetococcia; order Magnetococcales; family Magnetaquicoccaceae; genus Magnetaquiglobus. Next base: position 2,508 of record JADFYY010000067.1, on the reverse strand, counting down.
CCCGGTAACCACCTCGGCCACTTCCGTCAATTCACCCTCCATAAATCCCTCCTGCCATCCAAACGATGACTCAAGATCTTACCAAACTCGCCCACTGACGGGCCTCTTCACTTGGAGAGAGCGAGCCTTCTTGATTGCTCCTCGCAGGAGCAGCCAGCGAATAAGTTTTTGATTCGCTTTCCGCGCCAAGGGTTAAAGGATATTTCTTTTCCAGTTCTTTACGAATTTCGATCATGCGTACTGTATCTGTCGGCACTGGAAAGAGTCGATGCAAAAAGGACTCATGGGAGAGATCCCGTGCGAACGTAGCGGAGTAAGCGGCAAAAGCCTGTTCCATTTCAGAGCCTACGGCCTTGCGGATACGCTCCTGCATCTCCTCAAAAACACCAAACCAGAAGAGTTGTTGGGCATCGTCATAGCCCTTTTGCAACAAGGGGATCTCTTTGTGGAGAAAACGGTATTCACTTTTGGAGGCGTCCATCAAGGCTTCGAGATCTGCCAACTCTTGCTGCGCCCTCGCCACTCGCTCCCTAGCCGTGGTCAACTCTTCTTGCAGGTGAGCCGAACGCGGATTGGTGGAATAGGCCACCAAAGCACGCTCCTTGAGGTGTTCAGCCCGGACCAAATAGACATTCAGGTGATAAATCTTTTTTTTGGTATTCTTGAACCGTTCTTTCAGCTCACGCGAGCGTTCTTCTGCCTGGGAAAGGGCATGAAAGGCGTCGTTTCTAACCTTGATCCACTCGTTCATTCGTATCACTCCCGCTCACGTCTGCTTCAGGGACTCCAAAGTTTATAAAGCAAATCCTTATAGAAAAATACCATTCCATTGATATTTACACAACGGTTTGCCTCACTCATACGTCACAATTTACAAGGATAATCCAGAAAATCAAGCAAAGAAAACGCCTATGGCTTAATTCTTGCCTTAACGAAATTCAACCCGAGCCATGCCACTCAAAATCCTTATAATGGACCCGTTGCAAATATAATCCTTGCGGCGGGGCCATAGGTGCAGCCAGAGCATGGTTTTTGCTAAAAAAAACCTCCTGAAACCGTTCCGGGGTCCATTTGCCACGACCGGTCTGGATCAAGCTGCCGACAATGTTGCGCACCATGTGGTAAAGAAAGGCATTCCCTCGGATCAAAAAATGAATCTCATCCCCTATTTGTTCCAACCGAGCCACGGTAACATCCCGAATCGGGGTCAGAGCCTGACAATTCGCGGAACGAAACGCAGAAAAGTCATGGACTCCCACCAGACAACTGGCCGCTTGGATCATGGCATCGAGATCCAGCGGTCCTGGATGGTGCCACACCCGCCCACGATCTAGAGCCGATGAGGGACGGCGGATCAAGATCCGATAGAGATATTCCCGCCAAGTGGCCCGTCGTGCATTGAATGCATCCGCCACACCCTCCACATGCAATATGGATACCTCAGGTGGTGTCATCACATTCAATGCCCGCAGGAATACATCGGGAGTACGGGGTCGAGAGGTATCGAAGTGGGCCACTTGTCCTAAGGCATGCACCCCGGAATCGGTACGTCCCGCACCCACCAGCAAAACCGGATGGCCACACAATTGGGCCAAAGCCGTCTCCACAACCCCCTGCACCGTAATCAAACCAGGGGCCTGCCGCTGCCACCCCACAAAGGCACCGCCATCGTATTCAAGGGTCATTCGATAGCGCGTCAGACCCGATGCAGACAAAGTCACTCCTCTCCCGCAGCATCACCGGACGCCGGTCGGGCGGTCCGATCCTTTTTTGGGGGTTTGCCCAGTGCTGGACGATAAATCTCCACCCGGTCTCCCTCAACCAGCACCTGATCCAATGTGACCAGTTTGCTAAATATGCCAATCTTGTTCACGTTCAGGTCGATCTGGGGATGTCTGGCCAAAATTCCAGAGTTCTGGATCACATCACCCGCAGTCGCACCATTTGCCACGTCCATATTCATCACAATCTGCCGTTTCGCTTCGGCATACGTCACAGCCACCTTCATGGTCTCTCTCCTTCATCAAGAATTACAGATCAAATAAGGATACCCACATTATTGACTTTCTTTCAACCGATAAAGCCGATATAGTCTACGAATGATCCCAGATCCATCCGATCTTTCCACCATTGCGCCAAGGAGCGTCAAGATCGCATATGAAAATTTTTTCCCTTTATAATATCAAGGGCGGCGTTGGCAAAACAACGTCGGCTGTCAATCTCGCCTATCTTTCCGCCTCAGAAGGGGCGAGAACCCTGATTTGGGATCTGGATCCGCAAGGAAGCACCAGTTACTATCTGTGTGTCAAACCCTCAATTAAGGGAGGGGTTAAGGAGTTAATCGGGGGGCATCCCGATACCCAAGGATTGCTACGCATGACCGGGTTCCCAAATCTGGATCTGCTGCCCGCCGACCTCTCCTATCGACATATGGAAAGACACTTAGACCACCAATCCAAACCCTTGGCGAGTCTGATTAAGATATTAAAACCTTTGCAAAAACAGTAT
>JADFYY010000066.1 GCA_015232825.1 Magnetococcales bacterium | reverse complement strand
TTGATAGGCCGGATGTGGAAGTGCAGTAATGCACGTAGCTTACCGGTACTAATTGGTCCATTGGCTTTATTTATAAAGTTTAGACATGTTCCTCGAACCTTCATGCCTGTTCCATTCAGTTGTTAGAGAGTCGTGGAAGAGACTCCATTGAATGAAATTCACGGATCTTCCTGGTGGCGATGGCGAGGAGGAAACACCCGATCCCATGCCGAACTCGGCAGTTAAGCTCCTTTGCGCCGATGATACTTCGTCTCAAGACGCGGGAAAGTAGGACACTGCCAGGAAGTTTTTTTTCTTGAAGGCAATGGTCGTTTGAGTCATTCGGAATGAAAGACCAGACGACCATTGACCGATCCAAAAACGAGGGAATCATACAGACCAATGAAAACATTTACACCCTCATCCAAGGACATCGTCAACGATTGGATCTTGATCGATGCCACGGATAAAGTCCTGGGTCGGGTGGCCTCTCTGGCGGCCCACCGTCTGCGCGGAAAACACAAACCAACCTTTACGACCCATATGGATGTTGGTGATTATGTTGTCATCATCAATGCCGACAAGGTCCGCTTGACCGGTTCCAAACTTCAGGATAAACGCTATTATCATCATAGCGGCTTTCCGGGTGGCATGAAAACCACCAACGCAAGTACCATCCTGAATGGTCCGTATGCAGAACGTGTCCTGCAATCTGCCATCATTGGCATGCTGCCCAAGAATATCCTGGGCCGTCAAATGGGTAGAAAACTTAAAATTTATGCGGGAGCCAATCATCCCCATGTGGGCCAGAAGCCCCTAGTGCTGGCTGAGTAAGGATCGAAAACCATGTCATTGACCAACGCCACTTATGCAACTGGTAGACGCAAAGAAGCCGTCGCCCGCGTCTGGATTCAACCAGGAGCAGGAAAGATCATCATCAATAAATTGGGTATTGATCAATATTTTGACCGGATTGGCTTGCGCTTGTTGGCACAACAACCTTTCAAGGCTACCCAAACCGATGATCGTTTCGATGTCACTGTCAACATCTGCGGTGGTGGTGTGGCCGGTCAGGCTGGAGCCATTAAGCATGGTATTTCTAGAGCCTTGGTCGCTTATGATCCTGACTTGCGGGCCGTGTTGAAAAAGGGCGGCTTTCTGACCCGTGACTCCCGTGCAGTAGAACGCAAAAAATTTGGTCACCACAAGGCGCGCAAGAGTACTCAATACTCGAAGCGTTAATCGCCTGGTTGCTAGGTTTATCGATTTGGACCGGGGGAGGCGTGGCAAATACGCCTCCCTTTTTTTTATTTGATTCGTGGGGGTGACTGTGACCATTTCTGTTGGCATTTTCGGAGCCAGTGGCTACACAGGTGGTGAGTTGGTGCGTCTGTTGGCGTGTCACCCTTCGGTGCGGATTGCTTTTGTGACCTCAGAACGTCATGCGGGTCGCCCTCTCTCTTCCGTGTTTCCACATTTGGCCTCCCTGCCAGAGTTAATCTGCCAACCCTTGGAGGTTTCTAGGGCCACAGCGTGTGATGTGGCTTTTTGCGCCTTGCCCCATTTGGCCTCCATGGATGTGGTTCCTTTGTTGCTGGAGCAGGGGATTCGGGTTGTGGATTTGTCAGCGGATTTTCGTCTGCGGGATGGAGAGGTCTATCAGGCTTGGTATGGTGCGGCCCACAAGGCCCCGGCTTTGCTGGATGAGGCGGTCTATGGCTTGCCGGAACTTGGGTCGCGCTCGGCCATTCGTCAGGCCCGTCTGGTGGCCAATCCTGGGTGCTATCCGACCTCGGTTTTGCTGGCCTTGGCTCCTCTGCTCAAAGAGGGAGCCATTGAGTTGGAAACCCTGGTCATTGACAGTAAGTCTGGGGTGAGCGGGGCGGGACGTTCGGCCACACAAGGATCTTTGTTTGCTGAGGTTGCTGAGGGGTTCCGTGCTTACAAGACCGTTGGTCATCGCCATACCCCTGAAATCGAACAGGAATTGAGTCGTCTGGCAGGAATTGGCATGCGGGTACGGTTTTCGCCCCATTTGATTCCGCAATCACGGGGAATCCTTACCACCTGTTATGCACGTCCACGAAAGACCTTGACGCCGGGTGAATGGCGCGAGATGCTGTATCGGTTTTATCAGGATGAACCTTTTGTGCATGTTTTGCCCCTTGGGGAGTATCCCGCGACCAATCATGTTCGTGGGTCTAATCAGTGCCATCTGGCGGTTGCTTTGGATGAACGCACGGGCTGGTTGATGGTGGTCTCCGTCCTTGATAATCTGGTCAAGGGGGCGGCTGGACAGGCGGTACAGAACATGAATATCCTGTTGGATCTGGGAGAATCTGCCGGTCTGGAGCAATTACCGTTGTTTCCGTGACAACGTTATTGTAAATTTCAGAACGGTTTTGCTTGCTATGCAGGGAAAAGTCTGCTAACAAGCTTTACTTTCCGATTTGTTCTCGGTTTAGTCTTTGGTATTGGAACCATTCAGAGGAGTTTTAAAATGGCATTAATCATCAGTGAAGATTGCACGAACTGTGACGTGTGTTTGCCTGAATGCCCCAACGAGGCAATCAGTGACGGTTCGGACGTGGATCTGGACATCTATTTCATCCATCCCGATTTATGCACAGAGTGCGTTGGCGCGTTTGACGAGCCGCAATGTGTAGAAGTCTGCCCAGTGGAATGCATTGAGCCAGATCCAGACCATGAAGAGTCTAAAGAGGCTCTGCAGGCCAAGTACGAAGCCATTCACAACAGCTAGGCCCTAAAGCATCGTCAAAAAAGGAAGGGGCGTATCCGGTAGTGTGCGCCCCTTTTTTTTTAAATGATTATTCAATGGAGCCTGAAGATGCCTCGGAGTATGACGGGGTTTGCCCGGTGTGAGCGGGAGTTGGGTGATTCAAGGATCGTTTGGCGCATCAAAGCGGTGAATCATCGTTACCTGGATCTCTCTATGCGCATGCCGGACGGATGTGAGGAACTGGAGCTTCTGGCTGTCAAACGGCTCAAAGAACAGTTTCATCGTGGACATCTGGATTGCACTTTTACCGGGACGGTGGTAGGGGAGGTAGAGAAACGGTTTCAAATAGACGAAACCCTTCTAAAGGCCGTGCTGGAGTTGGAGCAGAGGGTTTTGGATCATCCCAGTGGCATGGGTCGGGAACGGATGACCCTGGATCGTATTCTCACTTGGCCGGGAGTGATGCAGGAGAATCGACCTGCGCTCCGTCTGGAACCAGAGCAGGGGTATGCAGAGGCTTTGGATCTTCTGGAGCAAACCATTGCTGAGATCAATGGGGTGCGCGAAACAGAAGGGCGCGAATTGGTCGGGGTGTTACGCCGTCATTTGGAGGCGTTGCAGGAGCGGGTAGATGCGATTGTTCAACGGATCCCTGGAGTGCGGATGGAGTTGGAGAGTCGTTTGCGAGCGCGGGTCGTGGAATTCGCTGGGACGGTCACCCATGATGAACGGTTGGCCCAGGAGTTGGCTTATTTGTTCAACCGGCTGGACATCACCGAAGAGACGGATCGTTTGATGGTCCATATTCGTGAGATGTTCGGCATCCTTGAAGGAAATGGGCCGGTGGGACGACGTCTGGATTTTTTGTGTCAGGAGTTGAATCGGGAGGGGAACACCCTCTGTTCCAAATCCCAGGACAAGGAGTTGTCCCGTTTGGGGGTGGATATCAAGGTTCTGGTTGAACAGGTGCGAGAACAGGCGCAAAATTTGGAATGAAAAATTATTGTAATAAAGGATTTGTATTGATTTTGTCGGCCCCATCTGGTGCGGGGAAAAGCACCTTGGCGCGTAAACTGATGGCGGGGGTGACGGGTATCCAGACCTCTGTCTCGACAACCACGCGCCGTCCACGTCCAGGAGAGCGGGAAGGAGAGGCCTATTTTTTTGTGGACGAGGCCACGTTCAAAGAGCAAATCCAGGCTGGGGCTTTTTTGGAATGGGCTCAGGTGTTTGGGAATTATTACGGTACATCGCGCCAATTTGTCGAGACCGCTCTTGAACAGGGTCAGGTGGTGATTCTGGATATTGACTGGCAAGGGGCGCGGCAGGTACGGCAGAATATGGAGGCTGCCGGGGATGTGGTTGGTGTGTTCATTATGCCGCCCTCTAAAGATGCGTTGGCGGTACGCCTGCAAAGTCGAGGTCAGGACGCACCAGAGGTGATTGCACGGCGGATGGCCGAGGCGGCGGACGAGGTGTCTCATTGGAATGAATATGAGTATGTCGTGATCAATGACGACTTGTCATATGCAGAGCTTTGTTTGCAAAAAATTGTCGAGGTGGAACGTTTGCGTTTGTCGCGTGTTGCAGGGAGGGTTGCGGATATTCTGGCAACATTTGATTTTTAATCGGATGTGGAGGTCTTGAATTATGGCACGAGTAACAGTGGAAGATTGTCTCAATCATGTTGGCAATCGTTTTGATTTGGTGATTCTGGCAGCCAAGCGGGCGCGTCAATTGACGGCTGGAGCAGAATCGGTTTTGCCACGGGAAAATGATAAAAATACGGTTCTGGCTTTGCGGGAGATTGGAGCTGGCGTCCTCGATTTGGAAAAATTGATGCAAGAAGAGGAAAAATTGCTGATCCAGGAACCAGAGGAAGAGATGCTGTTGATCCCAGAGGAGACTTTGGCCATTGCGCGGTCGATTGTCTCGGATGATGATGAGGAGGATGTGATTGACACGGATGAAGACGAGGAAGAAGAGGATTTGAGCGATGAGGAGTTGGACTTGTCGGTTGCAATGGATCTGATGTCCGTGGATGAAGAAGATTTGGATTCAGGCCTGGATGCCCGTGCCTTGATGGCTGAAGAGATGCGCATTCCGGGCGTGGATGAGGAGAGATTTTCAGGATTAGTCGCGGATAATGAACACTATGCCGATGATGATGATGTTTAGTGGGTGACCCTTTTTGAGCCTGCCGTTTGGATGGTGGGGGATGCCAGTGAATCAGGAACAGTGGACAACAGTGTTTGACCGGATCATCGGGTATCATCCGGGAGCGGACCGGGTGTTGTTGGGACGTTTGTATCATGTTGTGTCGAGTTTGCCTCAAAAACCCCTACCCGTTCGGGTGGGGGAGTTGGAAATCCCATTTCAACCATTTGTTATCGCAGAAATTTTGGCTGATCTAAGGCTGGATGTCGCCTCCATTGCGGCAGGCATGCTGTTGGATGCCATGGTCGCTGGTTGGATCTCATTGCAGCGGATTCGCGAGGAGTTTGGGGAAGATACCGCCTTTTTGGTGGAACGTGTTTCCTGCATTTCCATTCTTCCTTCTCGTCCCAAGAATACGGTTCAGGCGGAAGAGTTTCGTAAAATGATTCTCTCCATGGCCAAAGACATCCGGGTCATTTTGGTCCGATTGGCCATTTGTTTGTGGCGTATGCGCTATTTTGCCTCTCAGGCCCCTGGTCCCTTGCCCATTCCCAGGCAGGCTATTCAAGATATTGTTGAGATTCAGGCCCCCATTGCCCATCGATTGGGTATTTACTGGATCAAAAATGAACTGGAGGATTTGACCTTTCAGTTGTTGGATTTCGAGACTTACGAAAAACTCAGAAAGGAGGTGCAGAAGCGGCGTAAGGGAGGGGTGGATAATATGGAGCAGGTGATCGCTTTATTGAAAAAGCATCTGCGCAAGAATGGCATCACTGGTCAAATTCTGGGTCGTGAAAAACATTTATGGTCCATTCACTCCAAACTGATTGAGAAAAAAATCACCCTGGATGAGCTATATGATATTATTGGTTATAGAATTATTGTAAAGAAAAAGTTTGACTGTTACCGGGTGTTAGGAATGATTCACAGTGAGTTTCCGCCGGTTCCTGGTCGTTTCAAGGATTACATTGCTCTGCCCAAGAGCAACGGTTATCAATCTTTGCATACGGTGGTGATTGGTCCTTTTGGCGAACGGATTGAGATTCAGATTCGCAATGAAAAAATGCATCAGGTGGCGGAAAGTGGGGTGGCGGCCCATTGGAGCTACAAGGAACGGGGGGTGGAGAACAAGGCTGGGGCGACCGGGTATGAGTGGTTGCAACGGATGCTGGCGAACCACAAAAAAGAGGATGATGTTGCCAAATTCGTTGAGAATGTCAAAATTGATCTGTTTCCGGATGAAATTTATCTTTTCACCCCGGTTGGGGATGTCATCGCCTTGCCAGTTGGGGCCACACCGGTTGATTTTGCCTATGCGGTTCATTCGGAAATTGGGGATCATTGTCAGGGAGCCAAGGTAAACGGTCGGATGGTTCCGCTGCATACGGTTTTGCATACTGGGGATCAAGTGATGATTCTGACCTCCAAGACGCAACGTCCCAATGGGGCTTGGTTGCGTTTTGTGGTGACGAGTCGGGCCAAATACCGGATCAATCGTTGGCTTAAGGTTCAGGAGCGGGAGCGGGACATTGCCTTGGGTCGCGGCTTGTTGGAGCGGGAGTTGCGCAAGGTGCGGCGTGGGGTTTTATTGGGTGAAAAGCTGCTGCGCAAGGCGGTGGAGTTGTTTCATGTGGCCGACGAGCAGACTTTGTTGATTCAGGTGACTCGTTCTCAATTGACAGCGGCGCAGGTGATTCAGGCTTTGTTTCCGCAACAACTGGCGGAACCAGACCGAGTGGTACGGGATGGCGGCGGCTTGCAGGAGGCGGGTGGGGCGGTAAAGCTGAAGGCTTTGCCCTCTCATATGGCGGTGCGGGCGGCCCGTTGTTGTGGTCCGGTTCCTGGTGATGCCATTGTGGGGATTATCACCACGGGTCGTGGCATTGTGATTCATGCGGAGGGGTGTCCCAATTTGGTGCCATTGGCCTCGCAGCCAGCGCGTTGGTTGGATGAATTGGATTGGACGGCTGAAAAGGATCATTCTTATCGAACCCGTCTAAGGGTGACGGCGCAGAATCGGCGTGAGATCATTACCTTGGTCACTCAGGCGGTCATTGCAGCCAAGGCGAGTGTCTCCTCGGTACGGGTGTGGGATCGGGAACGGGATCCTTGTGTTTTGATTGTGCTGGTGGATGTGAGTGGTATTGAGGCATTGAATCAAGCCATGCTGAACATTCGTGGTTTAAAAGAGGTATTTGGTGTGGATCGGATTCGTGGGGGGTGAGCATGCAAGAAGTGGTGACAGAAAATGCGCCAGCGGCCATTGGTCCGTATAGTCAGGCGGTGCGGTCTGGGGAGTGGCTGTTTGTTTCCGGTCAGATCCCATTGGATCCTTGTTCGGGAAGTTTGGTTGGCGGTGATGTGGCGTGTCAGATGGAACGGGTAATGGAGAATGTGGGGGCGATTTTGGCCGCAGCTGGGGCTGGATTTGGGGATGTGGTGAAGACAACTTTGTATCTTGTTGATTTAAATGATTTTGTTGTGGTAAACGGGGTTTATGCACGTTATTTCAGGTCACCTTTTCCAGCCAGGGCCACGGTAGGAGTTGCGGCTTTGCCCAAGGGGGCGCGGTTGGAGATGGAGGTCATGGTCCATTTGCAAGGAGGGTGTGCGTGATGAAAGTGCCTCAGGGATGTAAGTTGGTGTTGGGGGGAGTGTTTTTTTTGGTTGGTTTGTTGATGGCTGGGATGGGGGAGGCGGCTTTATTTTGTGTGATGGATTCTACCGGCAAACATTGTCAATATTCCGATTTGGACTCTTGTCGGCGTGCTGCGGGTAGCAAGGCGGGTTGTGTTTTGAACGATGCGGAGGTTGCCAAACCATTTGGTGGTTCTCCTTATTGTTTGGTGGAGAGTTGGCGGACGGAGTGTGTTTATATGGACATGGCTTCATGCGAGAAGCGTGCAACGACCACGCGGACGGTATGCATGGCCAATCCCAATAATAACAATGCGGGAATGCCGGGAGCGGGATTGGGGAATACGGGAATGGGTGGTGTTGGCAGTGGTTCGCCGTTTGGTGCGCAGTCGCCTCAAGCTGGGATGCCTGCCAGACCTGCTATGCCAGCTATGCCCAACATGCCCAAATGCCCAATATGCCCAATATGCCCAACAGGGCAGGATTTCCGAATAGTGGGCCGACCATGCCCACCAGTGGTGGGGTGGCTTCTGGATATATGCCAGGTACGGGATATTGGCCTGGAATTGACAAGTAATGCCTTGAGGCCCACAGGTCGTCTGTGGGCCTTTTTGGGGGACAAAAGCGATGTGGCTTCGAATTGTTATTTTGTTGGTGTTGAGTGGTTGCGCACCGATGATGGCTCCAGGCGTGTCGGAGCCGATACAGGTCAACAATAAGGGGAATTACAAGCTGTTGTCGGAGTGTCTTTTTAAGAAGCTTGCTGCTGACAATCAGCAGATGGATTTGTCGTTGTATACCTGTAGTGGGCGGGCTGAATTGGCGCGAGTTGATGAGGTAGCGTCAGCGATTAAGATTCGTTCGACTTCCGAGGGATCCCTCGTGCAAGCCAGTACGGAGAATATCAATCGCATTGCTGCTTATTTGGAAATTTGTGAATTGGAAGCTGTCAATCATTAAACCGTGACTATTGTTAAAATTATATTTTTTCAATAATTTAAAAGTGACGCATCCCAAGATGGTCGCGGATAACGTACTCAATGGGTTTGTAGCGGATTTTTTTGGATTTGCATACATCCTTTCTCTTCAAACAATTCCGTTGCCTGATCGGCATCCTTGGGGCCACCGAACGGGCCACCGAACAAACAGGTCATGGTCGTCTGCGCAATATTATATTGACTGGTCAACACAGGCCACCCTCGCGCCTTGATTTTTTCTGCGCGAAGATTGATCTCTTTTTCGTTGGAAAAACAGCCATAAGAGACGACAAATACCGCTTTTTCTTCAGCTTGAGGTGGGGGCGTCACCGGAGCCATTGGTTTGATGGACCAATTGGCAGCTAGAGGGCGTGCAGTTTTGGTAGCCGGTACTTTGCGAACCGGGGCGACGATTTTTGTAACGGATGGTTTTATGCTTTTGTTGGTTTTTTTGGGTGTTTCCGTCGGCACAACCGGTTTTTCAGTGGGAATGGTGTCCAACAACAATGGCACAGCAACCCGTTTATCCAAAACCTGACCGTCGGGCATTTTTTGGTCTGTCGTGAAAATTTGTGAAACCAACCACTCCTTTTTTTTCAATGTCTGTGGCGCAACGACGTCGGGTGTAGGCGTTGCATCCACGGATGAGGTGGAGGTTTCCGGTACGGTATCAGTGGGTTTGATGGTTTCAGGTGGTATGCTTGTGGGAATAGAGGTGGAATCAACCACAGGTGGTACGGTGGAAACTACTGGTTCCTCGCGCGTTGTTTCGTTGGATGACATCCTACGGTTCCAACTCAACCCTAAGCCAAGGCCAAGAAGTGCCAGTCCGATCACAACCATTTTAAGCCATCCGATCCCGCGCTTTTGTCTGGGTCTTTCCAGGGTGTTGAAACGGGCATGATCCTCTTTGGAGAATTGATCGAATTGGGGGGTGCTTGTTTGGGTCTGCTCATGCAATTCAAATAGATTCGGTCCTGGTTCTTCTGGTTTTAGTTCTGGCTCTGTTTTGGGTAAGGGCAGTGGCCGCATGGCGGACGGCGCGGTTTTTGGTGGGGCTACGCTCTTGATCGGTGTTTTATCAATCTTAATGGTTTCTTGCGTCGATGCCATCACCGTGGGTTTCAGAGGTGCAACGGGAGGCGGGGATGTGGGGGTTTTCACCACAGGGGGTGGTGCTGGGAGGATAACCAGTGGTTCTTCTTTGGGCGAACCCGTTGCCAACACTGGCGGGAGTATGTTTGAACCGGGCAGACGCCAGGAACCATGAGAGGTTTCCTTGGGAGCAGATTCAATCACCACCGTGGGTTTTGTCGGTGCCATGGGTGGAATGGGATTTTCTACCACAGGGGGCGGCTCTTCTTTTGGTGTGACAGGAGAGACCGTAGCCGTGTGTACGTTTGAACCGGGTAGACGCCAGGAGCCCTGTGTGGTCTCTTTTACAACGGGCTTGGGCGTGGGAGGTGGTGTGACAGTTGCGGGAGGCTTCTCCTTGGTCACACTTGGCTTGGGTGGAGCAGGGGGGGGCTCAACAGGCCGTGGTGTGGGCTGAAGGTTCTCCGCCTGATTGATTGGAGGCGGATTGTTTGTTTCGGTCCGTTTATCCCAAGGATTGAATTGGCCCCTGAGGGTGTTTTTGATTTCATTCACGATGAGATTTTTGGTGGATTGTGGCAGAAAAAATAATTAACGATAGAATATAATCGAATCAAAGAGGGATGTCTAGGAAATGATTAGAAATGGACCATAAGGTTGGTCCATGGGAGGCCAGGACCAACCTTGTGGCAACGGTCATGCGACTTTGACCTGAATGGCGCGAGGTTTTGCCTCTTCCCGTTTGGGTAAAATCACCTCCAGAACCCCATTTTTGTATGAGGCCTGGATGGCGTTGATATCCGTGGTGTTGGGCAGCTGAAAGGAGCGGCTGAAACGTCCATAGGCCCGTTCAACGCGATGGTAATTTTCTTTATGTTGTTCATCCTCGAATTTACGTTCACCCGCAATGGTCAGGCGGCCATTATCCACATTGACGGTGATATCCTTTTGTTCCATACCCGGAACATCGGCCTTGACAAGAATGTGGTGTTCATCTTCGCGGATATCCACCCGTAGCGGCCATTGAGTCATCATGCCGCTGGAATCATCCAAGTCCTTTTCGAACAAGCGATTGATTTCACCCTGAAGTGAACGGAATGAACGAAATGGATCATAATTGATAAGCGTGGCCATTCTATTTCTCCATAAAACGGTTGTCTGATGATTGTTTAGTTCTACCTTGATCATCAAATAAGGATGCGAATGGAGTGATGCAAGAGCGGCGTGAGAAATTTTTTAATGAGCGTCCAAATCAATGCCGTAGAGTGCCAACTTGTCACGCATCATCAGTCCACCGTAGATCATGAAAGCGGTCAATAGCAGCAGAAGGAGGGTCAACACGGTTTTATATGTCCGGCTGAAATGGGGGGAGAGCCAGACAAGGGGGAGGGCTAAAGGTCCAACGGCAAGAATCAGCGTCCATACAACGCTTTTTTTGAGATACCAAGCTTGTTCTTGGGTCATTTAATAGGCTCCCATATAGGCATGAGGATTCCATTCCAAGGGTGGCTCATTCATAAGCGTGAGCTGTTCACGCAAGGAGAGAATGTGGTTGTCCCAGTAGCGTGGTGCGTCAAACCAGGGAAAGGCCCGTGGAAAGGCTGGATCATCCCACCGACGGGCGATCCAGGCGGCATAATGAATCATGCGCAAGGTCCGTAAGGCCTCAATGAGATGTATTTCTCGTGCATTGAAATGGTAAAACTGTAAATAACCCTTCAGTATCGCCGAGAGTTGCAATTCTTGTTCGTCTCGTTCACCAGAGAGACACATCCATAAATCTTGAATGGCCGGACCCATGCGCGCATCATCAAAGTCCACAAATAAAGGGCCACTCTCCGACCATAAAATATTGCCAGAGTGACAATCCCCATGCAATCGAATGGATTGAAATGGTTCAGCCCTCTCAAAACAGTGCCGAATCTGCACCAGAAGTTCATGGACCAAGGTGTTGTATTGGGTTCTGAGTTCTTGCGGAATGACTGTCGAATGGGTGAGAAACCGATACGGTTCTACTCCAAATGTCTCCACGTTCAAGGTTGGACGAGAGATGAAGGGATGGGTAGCCCCCACAGCGTGAATTCTTCCCAGTGCCACTCCCAGGCGTTGCAGATGGTCCAGGTTTTCCAAATCGGGAGCCCGGCCACCGCAACGGGGATAAATCGCGAAACGAAAGCCGTTCCAGTGATGCAGTGATTGACCCGTTTTGCTGACCAGTGGGGCGACCACTGGAATTTCGAGTTCGGTGAGTTCTAATGCGAATTCATGTTCTTCTAGAATATGGTCAAGACTCCATCGATCGTTGCGATAAAATTTGCTTACCACAGACTCACCGCTGTTCAAGCCAATTTGGTACACACGGTTTTCAAAGCTGTTGAGAGCCAGCAGCCTGCCATCACATCGGTAACCGACGCTCTCCACAGCATCCAAAATAACCTCAGGGCTGAGGTTTTTATAGGGCGTTTTGTTGATCATTGCTTGCATGCGTCGAATGGGTCCACGATAAAATGAATGAGTGTGGTAGTTCAGAAACGGATGCAGTTCTGATTTCTCTCCCTTTAGTATCGCTTTTTTGTGTCGGAAACGAAAGGCGTTCCAAGTTGTTTTTGGTGTGAGATCGTTTTTTTTGGTTTGTGAGCCTTGGTGAAGGGATTACTCCTGCCAGACTGGATGGACCACAGCGGTGATTTGATAATCTCTGCTCTCTTTGCCAAGCATGTTATGCTGTCCAGTGTACTGGTCGCGAACTTTGTAGTTTTCGCGTCCATCAGAAAAAATGTACCAGCTTTTGCGAGTTGTTGCGGCATTTTCCCGTGCTGCGATCACGGCTTCATTGTACGTCATGGCGATACCTCGATAAGTTGAATCATTTGGTTTGTTTTTATTGGTATTAACCATTTAGGTCAGCATAAAGATTCTGTTGGCATTTCTTGTGATTGGTTTCGTTTAGCAGGCCAACGTTGTTTTTCCTCTCATGGGATGAAAATGTGTACTTGTCCGCATGATCTGACCTGGTGTCGTTAATGCGTTTACCGGTCAGGCAGTGCGCATTCTGCCTGGAAAGATTCTGGAGTTCAAGGGAAAAATTGTTTTTTTCTTGTGCATTGTTTTTGTTGATTTTTTGAATTATAATGAATCATAATGGATTCGATGTGGATCGGTCGGTTCGCATGGATTGTTTTCGTTGAAGTTTCTTTGTTTTGGTTTAACCAACATCCAGGAGGTGAGCGTGAAAAGGTTTGGAGGCCAGCGGGTTTTGGTGACGGGTGGGGCAGGGTTTTTGGGTTCACATCTGTGTGATCGTCTGCTGGACGAAGGCGCGGATGTTTTGTGTGTTGATAATTTTTTTACTGGCTCAAAGAAAAACATTTTATCAATTATGGATAATTCTTATTTCGAGCTGTTGCGTCATGATGTGACGTTTCCTTTGTATGTCGAAGTGGATAAGATTTTTAATCTGGCTTGCCCAGCCTCCCCCATTCATTATCAGTATGATCCTGTGCAGACCACCAAGACCAGTGTCCATGGGGCCATCAACATGCTGGGCTTGGCTAAGCGGGTGCGGGCCAAGATTATGCAGGCTTCAACCAGTGAGGTTTATGGGGATCCACAGGTGCATCCGCAACCGGAACAGTACTGGGGTCATGTCAATATCATTGGGCCGCGTTCTTGTTACGATGAGGGCAAGAGGTGCGCGGAAACCCTGTTTTTTGACTACCATCGCCAGCATCGTTTGCGGATCAAGGTGGCGAGGATTTTCAATACCTATGGCCCCCGCATGCATCCCAATGATGGACGGGTGGTTTCCAATTTCATTGTGCAGGCTTTGCGGGGTGAACCGATCACGGTGTATGGCGATGGTTTACAGACGCGATCCTTTTGTTATGTGGATGACATGGTGGAAGGGTTTCTGCAATTGATGCAGTCCCCAGATGATTTTTTGGGACCAGTCAATTTGGGTAACCCCGGTGAGTTTACCATGTTGGAACTGGCCAACAAGGTGATTGACATGACCCATTCCGTCTCTAAGCTAGTTTTTGTTCCTTTGCCCACAGATGATCCTAGGCAGCGTCGCCCTGACATCTCGTTGGCCAAGGAGAAGTTACGTTGGGAACCACGGATTGCTTTGGATGAAGGGTTGCGGCGGACAATCGATTATTTTGATACCGTGTTGCGGGAAAATTAGTTTTTTTTGCTAAATCGAGGAGATGCCCTCGGCAGGGTTTTCTTTGACGTCGGGTTTTTTCTCCTCTTTTTTTCGCATGCGTTGTTCCAACTCTTGCATCAATTTTTGTGTCTCCTTGAGAATCTCTTCACTTTTCTCTTGCAATACCGGGAGTTGACTCTCATAGGTGAGGCGACCCGCTTTGCCTAATGAGCGAATGGCATCTTGCAGGTGATCGCGCACCTCATCCATTGGTTCACCCTTTTTAGGCGTGTCCGATTCCGCTGCCAGGAAACGAATTGGAGACAACACAATCAAAAATATGAGCAAAATGACAGAATGTGGTTTCATGATGGATACGTTTCCTGTCGCGTGGATTGCCAACCAAGACAGCTCATTTGCTCCCTCATTTGCGGATAGGCCAGTTGACCGTCCCGGTCCAATTGCCAAAAGGAAGGTTCATCTACCCAAATGATTTCCAAAATCTCATGGCTTTTGATTGCAGGAGTTCCTGCCCAATCATGGCAAACATAGATAAAGCCAATATTTGACTGTTCGCCCTGCAATACGGGAACCGTTTTTACAAGATTATATTTCAGCAATTCAAGACCGATCTCTTCATTGACTTCTCGTTTCAAGGCCTCATCAAGCTCTTCGCCTTGATCGACATAACCACCAGGAAAGCAATACTTACCGGCCCGGTGGTCTTGATAAGCCAGACGAGTCAAAAGAATCCGTACAGGGTTGGTGTCACGTTTGTGATCGACGATCACAACATGGGCTGATACCGTTGCCTTGACACGACGTATAAGCACTTTTCCACCTCTGGGCCATGATCAAGGTTTCGGCCATTCCTGGGGAGGCGGTGAAACGCCTCCCCAGACCCCTCCACCCTTTTTTTCTTTGCCACTCCAGGCCATGGCAACGGATACACCCTCCGCGGCTCATGCCCCGCAGGTGATTGCCTCG
>JADFYY010000065.1 GCA_015232825.1 Magnetococcales bacterium | reverse complement strand
CATTCGTCATTTTTCAGAAGCGGTTGCGCATCGGTTGGGTCAAACCGAGCGTGAAATTCAGGAATTGGGACAGGCCAGTTTGCTTCATGACTTAGGTAAACTTGGGATTCCAGACGCCATTATCCGCAAACCCGGCAAACTGACCGCCGAAGAGTTCAACGAGATCAAAACCCATCCGGCTTTGGCTCTGCATATCTTGGGTGATCATCCCAGGTATACACTGGCGCGGCAAATTGCCTACAGTCACCACGAAAAATGGGATGGAAATGGTTATCCACAAGGGTTGAAGGGAGAAGAGATCCCCTTGTCCGCCCGAATTGTCGCCATCACCGATGTTTTTGATGCCCTGACTTCCGTCCGTCCCTATAAAACAGCCTGGACACTGGAAGCCACCATCGATGAATTGAAACGGTGTCGAGGCAGTCACTTTGATCCTCAATTGATCGATGTTTTTATCGAACTCTATGAACAGGGGATTCTGCAAGGGATTATCAGCCGTTTTCCTTCGGGTGAATCGCATTGAGTGTCCAGAAATACCGAACCCATGAACCGCATCTGTGGAAAACAACCGGTGATTTCTGAAAATCTCATCCCTTTGGGATACTGGATGGGGTAGCAAGGGATTTTTTGCATGAGGCTGGCCTCTTCTGGCCAATCATTCATGATGCGGTATGACATGGCGGTCTCCTTTTTGGATCAATCTCCCCCCGTGGGTACGGGGGAGGTTGCGTTGTTTGGGTGGTTAGTTTTTTCCTTTAAGGCCCATGGGTGGCTCTTCTTCTTGCATTTTCTCCAAGGTCATGATGACAATTTGATTGAAAGAACGCCGTTCCGTTTCTGCCTTGCTGTCCAGCCATTCTGCCAGAGATTCGGGAAAGCGTAGTGACTTTTGAACCATTCTGATTCTTTGTTCGCTCTTCATTGTGTATACTCCTCGAATGTTTGTAGTATTATTATGGGTGACCATAATCCACTACGATGCAGGAAAAAATCAGGCGCACGACTTCAGCAGCGAGAAATTTTGTCCTTTGTGTTTAATATGGGGAGTTGGGGATGTCTGTGGAAAGCGTGGTTTTGGTTCATGGTTTGTGGCTGGATGGCTCGGAATTCAAGTGGATGGATATCCGACTGCGGCGTTTTGGCTATCGTACCGTGATGTTTCAATATCCCACGGTACAACAGGGATTGGAGGAAAACGCCGAGGCCTTGTGGGCCTTTCTGGAGCAACAGTTCGGACCTGGAATGAATGGGGTCTTGGCTGGTTCGGTCCATTTGGTCTGTCATAGTCTGGGTGGGTTGGTGGCGTTGCGCATGCTGGAACGTCACCCAGAGGCCCCCATCGGACGCATGGTGGCGTTGGGAAGTGCTTTTCAGGGGTCGTTTTCGGCACAGCGTCTTGCCCATTGGCCGGGGGGGAGTTTTTTGCTGGGCAAAAGCATGGTCAACGCATTCGACGGAAAACGAGAAGTCCGGGTGCCGCCAGGACGTGAGGTGGGGGTGTTGGCCGGTACGTTGCCGTTGGGTCTGAGCCGTTTTGTTTGGGGATTGGAGAAGCCTAATGATGGGGTCGTGGCCGTGGCAGAAACTTGGTTGCCTGGGGCCGTGCATGACACCCTGCCAGTGATGCATGTGGGATTGGTGTTTTCGCGTCGGGCCGCACGCTGGGTGCGGCGATTTTTGGCATTGGGAGTGAAAGCATGAAAAAAATATGTTCGTATCGGGGGCGTTCATGAAACCCGGTGCTACCGGTTTGACCCGGTTGATCCATGCAACGGCTTATTCCATGGCAGGTTTGCGGGCCGCATGGATCAACGAGGCCGCCTTTCGTCAGGAGTTGATGTTGACCGTCTTGCTCTCGCCAGTGGGGTTGTGGTTGGGAAACGGGGCCGTGGAACGCGCTTTGTTGATCGGATCCTTGTTGCTGGTCGTGGCGGTTGAATTGATGAATTCTGCCGTGGAGGCGGTCGTGGATCGGATCGGACCTGAACATCATCCCTTGGCAGGACGGGCCAAAGATATGGGGTCTGCCGCAGTGCTGTTCTCTTTGCTGAATGTGGCTTTGGTGTGGGGGCTTATCCTGTGGGATCGCTTCACATGACAAAATCTGTTGGTCGAGTGGTGGTGCTGACCGGGCCGGGCAAGGGAAAGTCTTCGAGTGCCTTTGGCATGGTTTTTCGTGCCGCCGGGTGGGGAATGCGGGTGCTGGTGATCCAATTTATCAAGGGAAAATGGAAAACGGGTGAAGAGATGGCAGCGGCCCGTTTTGACAACATCGAGTGGCACGCCCTTGGAGAAGGGTTTACTTGGGAGAGTGAAGACCCCGAACGGGATCGGTCAACCTGTCGGGCCGCTTGGGCGTTGAGTTGTGAACGGATTCGCTCTGGCCTGTATGATATGGTGGTGCTGGATGAAATCAATTATGCCATCGGGTTTGGCTGGATTTCTGGGGAGGAGTGTGCGGATTTTATCCAGAAAGAGAAGCCCGCATCGCTTCATTTGATCTTGACTGGTCGCGATGCACCAGGGCCTCTCTTGGCGATTGCCGATATCGTTACGGTCATGGGCGAGGAAAAGCATCTTTTTTATG
Source organism: Magnetococcales bacterium (assembly GCA_015232825.1). Taxonomy (GTDB): domain Bacteria; phylum Pseudomonadota; class Magnetococcia; order Magnetococcales; family Magnetaquicoccaceae; genus Magnetaquiglobus. The sequence goes on along the minus strand of JADFYY010000065.1, from coordinate 13,196 downwards.
ATGGTGGAAAGGCTGTGCGAGGAGTTGAATTTTGATTGAACCGCAAGAAAAGAGAGAAAAAAATATTGTATTGTTGGTGGATGACCAGCCTGACAATATTGATATAATTATTGGTGCTTTGAATGGTCATTTTCAGATCCTGGTCGCTACAGATGGTGCCAAGGCTTTGCAAGTGGCTGGCAAGATTTTGCCAGATATCATTTTATTGGATATCATGATGCCAGTCATGGATGGTTATGAAACCTGCAAACGATTCAAGGCAAATCCGACGACGGCTGCAATCCCAATCATCTTTTTGACAGCCAAAACTGAATTCGAGGATGAAGCCAAGGGGCTCGCATTGGGAGCTATTGATTATATTCGCAAACCTTCTAGTCCGCAAGTTATCTTTGCGCGGGTTAAAAATATCCAGAGCCTGTTGTTGGCAAGAGAGAAAACGGATCGGGCATTGGCGCAATTGGCCCGGAACGAACAGGATCTGCACGCAGCCATCCATGCGGCTGAGCAGGCTAATCTATCCAAAAGTGAATTTTTGGCGGTGATGAGCCATGAAATCCGTACCCCTTTAAACGGCATTTTGGGAATGGCTGAATTGCTGATGGATCAGAAAATGCCAGAACAGGATCGCTTCTATGTCGAGACCATCAAACGATCTGGCGAAAACTTGCTGGTCATTATCAATGATATTTTGGATTTTTCGAAAATCGAGGCAGGCAAATTGGAGTTGGAAGAGGTTCCTTTCAATTTGTCCCGTCTTTTGGATGATTTGAATTTTATGTTTAGTCAGGTTGCCGTCAGCAAGGAGATTCAATTTCAGTTAATTTATGATGAATCACTGCCTCATTATCTCCTTGGGGATCCAGTGCGTGTGCGCCAAGTCTTGAATAACCTTTTGTCCAATGCCGTCAAGTTTACCGAGCGCGGGGGGGTGCAACTCACCGTTGGATTGACCCAAAAAACGGATTCTCTGAACCGGATTTTTTTTCGGATCAAGGATACGGGTATTGGTATCAGCGCGGAACAGTTTTCGCGTTTGTTTGTCGCATTTTCTCAGGTGGACAGTTCCACCACGCGCAAATTTGGTGGTACGGGGTTGGGACTGAGCATTACTCAACGTTTGGTTAAATTGATGGGCGGCGAAATTGAGGTGGAAAGCGAGTTGGGGATGGGAACCACCTTTTTGGTGAATATTCCGTTTCGTCTGCCGCAGACGGTTTTTCCGGTGGGTGGTGAGTCGTCCGTAGTGGGTCCGCCTCTTTTGGCGATTCCTGAGAACGTGACTTTGCTGCTGGTTGAGGATGACCCGGTCAATTTAGCGGTCATCAAGGGGATGTTACAAGCCTATCGCATGCGGATCGATGTGGCTCAAAATGGTCGGGTCGCTTTGAAAAAATTGGCCGACGCCTCTTATGATCTGGTTTTGATGGATTGTCAGATGCCGGAAATGGATGGTTATGAGGCTTGTCGGGAATTCAGAAAAATGGAAACCAGAGCATCTCATTTCAGCCATACCCCGGTTATTGCCTTGACCGCCAATGCCATGCGGGGGGATCGGGAATACTGCCTGAATGCTGGCATGGATGACTATTTGAGCAAGCCTTTCAAGAGGAGTGAAATTATTGCCATGTTGGCCCATTGGTTGGCTCCAAAAACGTCACAAATTATTCCTGAAGTTATTAATCCCGTTGTGTCAAAAGAGGTGGAACCGATTGATCAGGAAAAGATCAAAGAGTTGCAAGAGGATTTGGGAGATGAGTTTTCAAGTGTACTCAAGACATTTTTAGTCGGGCTTGAGAAACGGTTGCAGAGTATTGTGACGAATGTGCAGACCAATCGGCCTGATCTGTTGCAGAGGGATGTTCATTCTCTCAAGAGTCTTTGTGCCCAGTTCGGTTTGGTGCGCATGAGGAAATGGGTGGTTGAGTTGGAGACGTTGGGGCGTTCTGGTACGGTTCAGGGTGCGCAGGTTCTGGTTGACCAATTGGTTTTGGAAGCCAAATTGGCGGATCGCGCATTGCGGGATTGCTTGAATTTGGAAGCGGAGAGTTGAAGTTATGGAACAGGCTGAAACCAGGGAGTTGGGAAAGTCGTATCAGCAGGGCGAGATCATTTTTCGGCAAGGCGACCCCTCTGATAAATTTTTTATTGTGCAAAAGGGGCGGGTCTTGATGACCCGTGAGACCTCGGCTGGAAACGCCATGCGCGTTGAAATCGGGGAAGGGGAGATTTTTGGGATCGCTTCGGTTTTTACCGCCAATCGGGAACGATTTGCCACGGCCACCGCTTTGGTGGAGTCGCGTGTTTTGAGCGTGGATGAAAAAATTTTTATCTCCAGGCTACATCAAGACCCCTCCATTGCCTTTCGGATTATTCGTCATCTTTCTCAGCGTTTGTTTGACTTAGGCCATGATTTTAGTGGCACCAAGGGAAGAAAGGGGGGAAGGCTCAAGAAAGGTTCTGAAAAATGCGCACCGAATGCCGTACAAAAATTGAAAAATGTGCATGATTTCAGTGTTGGATACCATTTTTTGATCGTAGAAGATGAGATAGAGTTTTTTAAGATCATTCAGGGATGGTTGGCCAACTCGGTTGAAGACCGGAATGATCTTACCCGCATGCCGACTTATAAGTTAACGCATGCCACGAGCTTCAAGGAGGCTGTGGCGTTATTGGCGCAGGATAAATATGATTTGATCCTATTGGACTTGAATCTTACCGATAGTCATGGGTATGAGGAGACCTTTTTGTGTATGCAGGATCGGGCGTTTGATACGCCGATCATTGTTTTTACCGGAATGGATGATGATCAGCAAGCCATTCAGGCCGTGGAGGATGGTGCGCAGGATTATTTGATTAAGGGTCAAGTGAACAGGAAAATTTTGGTACGTGCCATTCAGCATGCCTTGTCTCGACACAAAATGCAAAAATCGGTCATGGAAAAGTTGGAGACAACGTCAGAGAGTGAGCAAAACTATGTCGTTATGCTGCGTGACTGGTTGAGCCGTTCCATTGTACCGCATGACCACTCCTGATTTTATGGGACAATCCGCCTTGCGTGGGGGGGAGAGGGGGCTTGCTTCGGTTGCGGTTTTGAGTCTGTTGTTGCTCTTTGCCATTGGGGTCTTTGTTCTGGCCTTGGCCGTTGGTGGTCTTCGTGGTGGAGTTGTGGATCTTTTGTGGGGGGGAGGGGATCCACTGGTTCTCAAAGTGGTGCTGGAGTTGCGTCTGCCTAGAGCCTTGGGGGCAATGGCGGTGGGAGGTTTGCTCTCTGTAGCCGGGGTGTTGATGCAGACCTTGTTGCGTAACCCTTTGGCGGATCCTTATATTTTGGGATTGTCAGGAGGGGCCGCATGCGGGGCGATTTTGGCCTTGCTAATGGGGTTGTCGGGTCTTTGGGTGGAAGGGGGGGCTTGGCTAGGCGCGTTGTTGACCATGGCTGTGGTTTTCTGGTTGGCGGGAAGCTCGACTGGGTGGGATGGGTCGCGATTGCTGTTGACTGGTGTGGTGGTGGCTTCGGGGTGGGGGGCGGGGGTGAGTTTTTTGCTCTATCTGGTCCCAGATGATCGGTTGCGTGGGGCATTATTTTGGATTATGGGGGATTTGAGCCGGGGGAGCAATCCGTTGGTCACTTGGTCTGTGTTGGGGGTGGTGGTGGCCATCACTTGGCCGCTGGCCCGTTCTTTGAATCTTCTGGCGACGGGCTCTATGCGTGCGGCGGCTCTGGGTGTAGCGGTTGGCCCGTTGCGGATTTTGATTTATCTATTGGCCTCTTTGTCAGCGGCGGCGGCTGTTGCGGCGGCGGGTAGTATTGGTTTTGTGGGACTGGTGACTCCCCATTTATTGCGGCTGTTGGGGTGTGGGGATCTTCGGGTGTTGGTGCCGGGCAGTGTGTTGTTGGGTGGGGGACTCCTGACTCTGGCTGACCTGCTGGCCAGAAGTGTGGTTGCACCGCAACAGATGCCGGTCGGTATTTTGACCGCCATGCTGGGTGCCCCGGTTTTTTTGTGGTTGCTGCAGCGGAGCAGTCGATGACCCCGTTGTTGGAACTCCGCAATGGGCGTATTGGTGTTGGGGAGCGTTTGTTTTGTCAGGCGTTGCAATGGTCCATCCTGCCGGGGCAGTGTTGGGCGGTTTTGGGACCAAATGGGGCGGGCAAGACCACTTTGTTGCACACCCTAGCCGGTTTGACTCCTCTTCAGGCGGGTCAAGTGTGGCTGGACAATCAACCTTTGACGGCCCTTTCCCGTCGGGTTGTTGCCAGGAGTTTGGGGATTTTGTTTCAGGAGTATGCCTACCATTTTCCGCTCACGGTATTAGAGACCGTGCTGGCAGGCCGTCATCCTCACATTCCTTTTTGGTCATTTGAGTCGGATCGGGACCGTGCTTTGTCTTTGGAGGCCATGGTTGAGACGGGTTTGGTCGGGATGGAGGAGCGTTTGGTTAGCTCCTTGTCTGGGGGAGAGCGACGTCGTATGGAAGCGGCGGCCCTGTTGGCTCAAGCTCCCAAAATTTTTTTGTTAGACGAACCCACCAACCACCTGGATCTGAACCGTCAGATCGTTTTGTTGGACCTCTTCACCCGCAAAGTTCGCCAGCAAAATGGGGCCATGGTCATGGTGTTGCATGATTTAAATCTGGCGGCCCGTTTTTGTGATCATTTTCTGTTTTTATTTGGCACGGGCGAAACGCTCCATGGCACTAGGGAGGAGATGTTGCAAGAGTCTTTATTGCATCGCCTGTTCTCTCACCCCATGTACCCTATTGCGCATGGGGGGGGGCGTATTTGGGTGCCGGGGTGATACCTTTTGGCAGTACCAGTAAGATTTTTAATTTTTTTCTGACTACTACACGCATGACTCTAAACCATCGTTTTTTTCCAAGCTTTAGAAGTATTTTGTTTTTTCCAGGGAAATCAATTAATAAAAAAGCCAATGCGATCAACACAATGCCAGGGCCTGGAACACCTGGAATGGCCAGGATTATCCCTGCGATTAGAATTGCAATCCCTAAAATCTGTCTCTTGACCCATTCCAACAAACTTGGATTGGTCATCTGTTCGATATGTAAGAAAGTTAATTTTTTATTGTTCATCATGGTTTTGATTTTCCGGTCCATGATTACGCGGCAAGATAAAGATAAAGGTCGCCCCCTTTCCCAACTCACTTTCCGCCCAGATGCGGCCATGGTGACGTTCAACGATGCGACGACAAATGGTCAATCCCAGACCCGTACCTAAAGGAAGATCAATGGCCGTATGCACTTGATGAAATTTTTCAAACACAAGATCAAGGCTGGAAGGTGGAATCCCGATGCCGTTATCCACCACCGCCAAACCAACCTCTTCAGGGGTCTCCCGCGCATGGATTTCAACTACACCGCTGTTGGCTGTGCAAAATTTTACGGCATTGGACAACAAGTTGATTACCACCTGGATGATCTTGTCCCGGTCCCCCAACAGCATCATGGGGTGTTCTGGTGCTGACCAAATCAAACGAACCGATTTATTGTCAAATAACTGTCTGGTTGCATCCATGGCCTCCTCGGCAATGCTGATTAGGTCTACTTCAGAGAGATGCCACTCCATTTTGCCGGATTCGATCTTGGCCAGATCCAGAATTTGATTGACCAATCGGGTCAATCGTTCCGCCTCTTTGATGATGATTTCGGTAAATTTCTGCCGATCCAAGAACTCCATATCCTCATTGTCACGAAGAATCTCAGAAAAGGCGCGAATAGCGGTCAAAGGGGTTCGCAATTCATGACTGACCGTGGAGATGAATTCATCCTTCATCCGGTCTAGCTCCTGCAACCGGGCATTGGCCTCTTGGAGTTGTTTGGTGGCGGCCTCCAATTGCCGGGATTTTAATTCCAGTCGCTGACTGTATTCGATCACTTGGCTGGTTTCATCTAAAATGCGCATCACCCCTTGCAGGTCCAACTCCTCCCCTTTGACCGCTGAGGAGATTATCACCCGCGCTGAGGCTGAACCAATAGCACCGGTCAAACGCTTTTCAGCGAATGCTACCAAATGTGCTGGAGCTTGCCCTTCATCCTCTGGTATTAAATAGCCATGATTGCAAATATAATTGTTAATATCAATATTAGACTGTGCTGGCCCAATAAACCGGGAAAGCAGTTCTTTGAGATCCGCCATGGAAACATAACCGCTCCAGAGATATTCGTCTCCACCTTTTGCCCCTTTTTCAAAGACATTGACAAAATTCATGGCCTGAATCTGTTCAACTGCGGACTGACGATCAAACAAGGAGATGATGACCAATACCCCGATATTGGCTACTATGCTCCAGAAAACCGAATGGGTCATGGGATCAAACAGTGTCAAGCCAAACAGGGCTTCGGGCTTGAGCCAAGAGAGTCCCCACGGACCATGGGTCAGAAAGCTCTCTGCAATCCATCCCGACTTGGCAAATGAGGCCAATAGCAAGGTATGGCTCCAGACCAGAAAACCGGCCAGTAACCCACCAATAGCCCCACGCCGACTGGCCCCCTGCCAAAAAATTCCCAATAGAATGGGTGGGGCGAACTGAGCAACCGCCGCAAACGAGACCAGACCGATGCTTACCAAGGTATGGGACTCGCCGATTAAACGGAAATAAAGGTATCCAAGTAGTAACAATCCCAGGATAATCCCGCGTCGCAAGTAGAGAATCATCCCAGAAAGATTGGTGCGATTGGCGATGCGCATTCGTAAGAATAACGGCAAGATCAGATCATTGCTCACCATAATGGACATGGCGATAGCCTCAACAATGACCATGCTGGTTGCCGCCGATAAACCACCTAGATAAACAAACAAAGCCAACCAATCCTGTTTGCCATAAATGGGCAAAGTCAACACAAAGGTATCTGGCTCCAAGCCGAGATCTGCAAAAATTAAACGACCCGCCAGAGCAATGGGCAAAACAAAGAGATTAAAGGCCAATAAATAGAGAGGAAACAACCAAGCCGCCTGACGAATGTGACTTTGATTGACATTCTCTACCACCAGCACCTGAAATTGACGCGGGAGAAACACCACAGCCATCATGGCGAGAAAAGTCATAGAAAACCACGAGGCATATCCTCCAGGCACGGCATCGAAGGTCATCAATCGTCGCAGTTCCGGCTTTGCCATTGCCTGAGCGAATAAATCCCCGAAGCCGTCAAACAGTCCATAGGTGACAAACAGGCCGACAAACAAAAAAGCCCCCAACTTGACTAGGGATTCAAAGGCAATGGCCGTGACCATCCCTTCGTGGCGTTCGCTGGCATCTAAGTGACGGGTGCCGAATAAAATAGCAAACAGAGCCAGGATCATGGCCACATAAAAAGCCGTATCGTTCCCCAAGGCGGGTGGTGGTCCTTGTGCGCCTACCTCGACATCCAAATAATAAATGAGGACATCCAGGCTGACGGCTACGGCCTTCAACTGCAAGGCAATATAGGGCATGACCCCGATCACCACAAACAGTGTCACCATGCCCCCTAATATGGGACTCTTGCCATAACGCGAGGCGATGAAATCCGCAATGGAGGTGATGCGGTTGGTTTTGGCAATGGCGATGATCTTGACAAGCAAAAGCCACCACAGCGCGGCCATCAGCGTTGGCCCCAGAAAGATCGGCAGAAAACTGACCCCGCTTACCGCCGCACGTCCCACGCTGCCGTAATAGGTCCACGATGTGCAATAGACCGCAATCGATAAGGTATAGATGGTGCCATTGTTGACCAGCGAGCGTCCTTGTTTAGCGCGATAATCCGCATAATAGGCCACTGCAAACAGCAGACCCAGATACGAAAACGAAATCGATGCCACGATCCATTGCCAGGACATGTCAGTTCTTTTTCATAGGGGTGGATCGCATGATCAAGGCGATTAAAATGACGAAGATCAGCCAAAATAAAAATAAATAAAAAAATAAAACCGGAATTCCAAAAATCATCCCTTCTTGACTGAAAAGGGAAAGAATCGGAAAATTAATCGCCAGTATCCCAAGAATGGCCAAGACTACGAGGCGTTCTTTACTGCGTTTTGCTTTCAAATGCATGCTTAATAATCCGCTTTGGCTTGTTGACGACGGATTTGCACCATACTCTCAGAGGCCCGGATGGCCAGACCTAGGGTGGAAATGGATCTCGCTTTCAATAATTCCATAAGTTTCAGAAAGACTTCAGCAGTCACCAAGGTATCCCCCATAGCCGTGTGTCGGAGATCGGCTTGAATTTCCACCCCCAGACGTTGGGCAATGGCATCTAGGGTGTGGTCTGTGACCTCTTCGTGCAGATAAACCGAAAGCAGCAAAGTATCCAATACCGGATTGTCAAACCGGACCCCAATATTTTCTTCTTTCATTTGTAAAAAACGCATGTCAAAAGCGGCATTATGAGCCACCAGCACTGCATCGCCCACAAATGACTTGAATTGTGGTAAAACCTCATTAATGGTCGGTTTGCCGCGTACATCGGCCTCTTGGATACCATGAATGCGGGTCGATTCTTCAGGAATCGACCGACAAGGATCGATCAATCGCTCGAACTTCTCGCCGGTCAATACGCGACCATTGACAATGCGCACCCCGGCTATGGAGAGGATTTCATCCCCTTTAGAGGGATGCAAGCCCGTGGTTTCGGTATCAAACACCACATAGTGCAGACCGCTCAAAGATCGGCCTGCCATCTTCCCTAAGGGATTAAACGACCTCATTAGAAAAAAATCATAAAACTCATGACGTTCAGGAATCTCTTCTCTAGGTGTTTTCCACTGTCGTGGCGACGGGGACAAAGGAACGCGCAACAAGGCACAACCAGAGCGACGATGGGTCTGACTCCAGATGTCACAACCATGGCGTTCTAGAATCTCTTCCAAACGGATCTCCACCCCCCCGACATCCAACTTCAGTGTGCGCCAGGATTCCACTTCCTTGGCGGGAATCGCCGGACCAGTCCAGATGAAATCCAGATAGATCCGATTGTTGCCCATCAAGGCCTCCATCTCGATGGTTTCAATTTCGGCATATTGCCAAATTTTTAAGAGGATTCGCTCCAGGGCCAACAATAAGGCTGGCGCGTCGGCTTGGACCCAAAGCGGTTCTCCCACTCCGCTTAACGCAGGTCCAGGTCTCATTTCCAACCGTCGCACCAATGAAACCAGCAAATCGGAGGTCAGAAGATCATTCAAAACCCAATGTTCTGCAAGCAGAGCATTGGCCTCCTGGGCAATGGCATCCAGACAAGAGGAGAGTTCCGCGACTTCATCGTGGATGACATCAATGAAACGATTGCGTGCATCGGCCTCCATGTCCGCATAGTGCTGCATGGTTTCAGCGGCGGCGCGTAAATTGGCCACTGGACTGCGGATGGTCTCCATGCCATGGCGGATCAATGAATCGGTACGTCGCAAAGCCGCCAGTTTGCGGGTGACCTCCTCAAAGGTGACGAGAAAAAAGGTTTGCCCTGGTCGCTGGCTTGGAAATAAACTCATGACGCAATCCAGCATCACATCATCCTGCATGGCCGCGCAGAAAAATCGGACATCGCGATGATCCGAACAATTTGGAGTCGCTTTGCAACGATTTAAGAACTCCATGGTGGTTTCTAATGGCAAACGGGCCAAAAGTTCATACAAGGATCGGCCAAGCCCTAAAGAGTCCATGCGGTTGAAAAATAATTTTTGTGCCGCCAAATTATATAAAAGAATGTCTGCTTCGGCATTGATGACGATCAAACCGACATTGAGATGCTTGATCACCTTTTCCAACCGTTCCAACTCTCCCGCATTGTTGGCAAGGGCCTCTTTGACTTGGCGGTGGGCATGGGAAAGAGCTTTCCCCAATAGTAAAGCCGATTCAGGCAGAGAGTCGAGCAAGTGACCGGGTTGCAAGTCGAGTTCATGGTTGGGGTCGGCATAGGCCATAATGGCCATATCCCGACTGATGCTGGTTAAGGGGGCCAGCACTACCCTGTCCAGCCATGCCCAGATCATGGCCAGGATGACGCTCAAGAGAAAAATCACCAACAGCAGTTGCGCCATTTGAGCTTGGAGCCAAACGGTTACCTCCTCACTCAGTACGGGTTGACTTTCCTTTGCCAGCCAAGCCAACCATCCCAACCCCACCAAGGCACTCAGCAGAAAGATTCCAAACGCTCCCCAAACTTTGGCGCGGCCACTCATGGCATCAATCGCCTTGCAGTCCCAACAAGCCGCGTACCTTGACTACCAGATCCTTGGTGGAAAAAGGCTTGGTCACATAATCATCCGCGCCAAGTGCCAATCCTTTCTCCTGTTCCACTTCACGCCCCTTGGCGGTCAACATGATAATGCGTACCTCCTTCCAATCGGGATTGGCGCGAACGGCTTCACAGACCTCATAGCCATTTCGTTTGGGGAGCATGACATCCAACAGCACCAAGTCTGGTCTCTTTATTTTGATTGCCTCCAAGGCCGCATCGCCATCGACCACAGAGCGTACTGAAAATCCTTCCTTTTTCATCAGGAATTCAAGGGATAAAACGATATTGGGTGCGTCATCCACAATCAAAATTTCAACGGGCATGATTCTCTCCCATCTTGGTTATTGCAACTGCTTTAATCTGAAATGGTGGCTGATGAAATGCTTGAAATCGTCAACCAGTGCGAGGGAATCGCGTAAATTCTCCCGATCCAATCGTCCCAGCGTGTTAAGGTCTAGATAATCATCGGCAGATTGGCCACCAAACTCCAATTGTTCCATCATCCCTTTGGCACGCAAGCCAGAAATAAAACCAAAAGTCTCAATTAGATCTTCGCCAAAGGAGCGTTCAATCACCCCTTTGCGCATCAATCCGCGAATCCGGCGAACGGTATTGGGATCCCGCAGTCGATGTTCCAAAGCCAAGCTGCGCATGCCATGGACAATTGGAAAAATTCCCCCTTTTTTTAGATCGATTTTGCCCTTTTTGCTCCCCTTACCGACAATAAAGCGTTTGAACATTCCCAAAGGGGTATCAAAATTTAAAGTCGGCATGGCAAAATGGGCATAAAATGTCGGATTGCTCGGAAGTTGGTCCATAAAGAACCCTCGCACCCGATGAAATAAACTCGCATTGCCGACCACAGAACGGGCATCAAAGCAGATGGCCAACTGCAATAAATGATTAGGCTCAGGGTCGCGTATCCACGATAAAATCCGTTGCTGACAGCTCGTGACCCCACCTCCCCATTGATCATTGCACATCATGACATTACCGGGGCAGGAGGGATAACCAAGTTCCAGCAACGCGGTGGTGAATGCCTGACGAAATGCGGTCACCTCTTTAACGGCATAGCCATCCTCAGCAATAAGGGCATTATCTTGATCGGTTTTGATAATCTGCTCCCCACGTCCTTCACTTCCCATGACCACAATGCAGACGTGGTCCAACAACCCTGGTGGAGCCAGCAAGTTGGCCACTTTTTGCATCACCTGCTGATCGAGTTCACGCACCAGACGCCCGATATGTCGCACCTTGACCCCTTTGGAGATCAGGGAGTTTACCATATGGCCCTGATGATTCACCGCTTCCACCAGTTCGGCCATGGTGCCAGCCTGTTGAATGCGTTGAATGGTCAATGTGGCATGATTGGTCAAAAAGGAGAGCAGTTCGGTCAATTCCAAAGTGGCTTCCACCTGTTCGGATGAGCCAATCACCAACCGTCCAACCTCTCGTTTGGTCATCAATAACAAAGCCTTGAACAATGGATCATCCAGGTCAGCGGTCACCAGATTCCAGGATGTGATCTCGGCAATGGGGGCGTTCACCGGGTATTCGGAAAGGGCGAGGGCATCGCGGATGTCGGCACTGGTGACGAGGCCATGCCGATTCTCCTGGCGAACCAGAACGACATCGACCTTGCGGGAACGCATATGCAGAGCCACATCACGAATGGGGGTCACTCCATCCAGAATGATCGGTTTGGCTAGGTCGAGATCCCGAATACGGGAGGTCAACAAGGGGGCGGCATCGTTTTCGGAGTCCATCGTGGCTCCTTGAGAGAGGAGACCGACCCCCTTTTTTGGTTAGGGGGTCGGTCTTGCTACTAAGTTCAGTGTTTGGAAGCCCCAGATGCCCCAATACCGGTTTCGCACCGAACATTTTGGGCATCGAAGAGGGCACGTTCGGCCTTGGCCTGATCGCTGTTGTCGAGTACAGAGAACAACCAACAACCAACAAAAGCCAGTGTCATGGAGAAAATGGCCGGATCTTTGTAGGGAAAGAGTGGGGCCTTGTTACCCAACACATCCACCCACACGGTTTTCGACAACACCACCATGGTCACCGTGGAGATGAGCCCCAACGAACCCCCAATGAGAGCCCCTCTTGTGGTGAGATTTTTCCAATAAATGGAGAGGAACAGGATTGGGAAGTTGGCCGAAGCGGCAATGGCAAAGGCTAAGCCGACCATGAACGCGACGTTCTGTTTTTCAAATTGGATCCCTAAGAAAATGGCAACCACGCCGATACACAAAGCCGCCATTTTGGAGAGACGCATCTCTTTGTTCTCATCCACCTTGCCGCCACAGATGGCATTGGCATAGATGTCATGGGAGACCGCCGAGGCCCCAGAAAGGGTCAAGCCTGAAACCACAGCCAGGATGGTGGCAAAAGCCACTGCCGAAATGAAGCCAAGGAACAGGTCACCACCCGTGGCATGGGCCATGTGAATGGCGGCCATGTTGTTCCCACCCATAAGGGTTCCTTTCGCGGCATCCACATATTGGGGATTCGGAGCCACCATCATCACCGCACCAAAACCGATGATGAAGGTCAGGATGTAGAAATAACCGATGAAACCCGTGGCATAGAACACAGACTTGCGCGCTTCCTTGGCATTGGGCACCGTGAAAAAGCGCATCAGAATGTGCGGCAGACCGGCGGTACCGAACATCAAGGCCAAGCCCAAGGAGATGGCAGAGATGGGATCACTCACCAACCCCCCTGGGGCAAAGAGATCCTTGTTGTCGGCCACAATCTTCTTGTGATCAGCCAAGGCACTGGTTTTGATGCTCTCCATAGCCGTTTTGAAGAAGAGTTCCAGATTGAAGCCGGTGTGGTTGAGGGCCACCAAGGCGATGAACGAGGCACCGGTCAACAGCAGCACTGCCTTGATGATCTGCACCCAGGTCGTGGCGATCATGCCACCAAAAGCCACGTACAGAACCATCAAAAAGCCGACCACA